>JAESRE010000059.1 GCA_016764775.1 Alphaproteobacteria bacterium | reverse complement strand
ACAGCCGGAGAACACGTTTCCACCATTGGTCGTGAAGCGTGTGTCCGAAGAACCGGAGCGGCGTACAGTGTCCGTCTCATAGTTGATTCCCCACCATGCTTGGCTACCGGCTGCGACAACGTTGTTGAATTCATCCAGAGCAACCAGAGTCGTGAAGTCACGGGTCGGCATGGCCGTACCGTCGGTGACTTCGCCCATAACTACGCGAATGCCTTCAAGCTGTTCATCGGACAATTCTTGCAGGCCAAGGAACACGCATTCGGTGACGTCTTTGTTCACAACAGCGGCTTCGGGGTCGTAAGCGACGCGTCTTTTGAATTCCTGTGTGGCGTCGAAATGGTAGCCCGGCTCGTTGAGGCGGGAATATGCGAGATCAACGTCTTGCGCGAAGTATGGACCGAAGTCGAATTCGCTCAGAACCTTACGGCCCATAGGGGAGCGGGCTTCAACGTCGAATGAACCGTTGGCCAGCATGTTGTCGTAAATGGCGGACAGTGCCTGTTCATCGTCCTTGATAATCAAGACGAGGAAGTCAGGCGTTTCTTGCACCTGAAATTCGTTGGCGTCGATCGTACGGATGACTTCACCATCGGAGTTGCGCAATGTCAGAACAATGTCTTCGTCTTCGACCATGTCGTATCCGACGCTGATCTGAAGTTCTTCGATTCCGCCTTGTTCCTGTGTGAACATGGCCGCGACGCGGGCGTTCTCACTGATTTTAATGTCAGGGGAGTCTGTTGTGACGAGATCTCCGACATTGTGAATGCCGCGTGGGTCGGCCGTAACCTGTTCCATGATAGCGGCGTCAGTGTCGATGCCTGTATAGGCGCCGACATAGCGTTTGGTTTCGCCATCGATAATTTCATCTGTAATACCGACAGTGCCGCCGACATGTGTGAATGTCATCGGGGCTTGTTCGCTGGTTACGCCGATAGGTTCGAATGTGGCGTATCTCAGGTCGTGAATGGCACCGTTTTGTGTGATGTCGATTGTTTCACGGATAAGGGCTTTTCTTTCTTCTGCGGCTTCTCTGATCGCGGCGATTTGATCCGCGAATTTGCTGTCGAACAGCGAGGAGGCCGGAGCGAGCTGGTCCCAGTCGATGCCTGTGTCGATTGTGCCTGCAAGGGTATCGTCATCCAGAAAAGCGAAACGGCCATCTGCTGCGAAACCGCCGAGTTCGTTACCGCTAAGCACGAGTCCTGCGACATTGCCTTCTGTGGGGAAGCCCAGATCGTCTTGAAGCGTATCGAGGTCGATTACGGCTGCTTGAGCGGAAATCGCGCCTGCAAGGTATAGAGGCAGGGAGTAGCTTGTCGCTCTGCTTATTCTTGTACCGAGGGGTGAGAAAGTGTCTGTAATGCCCATCTGTTTGTTCTCCACACAGTTGTTCTTTAAGGCGGCATGAAATACACGCGCTACGGGAATATGTCAAACTTTTTCGTGCGTGAGAAGATGTTCATTTTGCATAGCAGCTATGCGTTTATGGAGGCGTTTACGGGAGCGTCTACGGGGCGTTCTCTATATGCTTCCTGATCAGCTCGACATTTTTGAGGTTTGATTTCCAGCCGATGTCGAAAATATCGCCCAATACGGGCACCAATCCGACCAGCCAGTCGAGGAAGCCGTTCAACAGTATTTTGAGGTGTACGGAGATCGGAAGCTTGTAAGAGGATGCTTTGCCCAGAAGATACGCGGTTGATGCCAGCGTGACCGTATCGCCGACGCCGGGCAGCAGGCCGATTAGAGAATCCAGTCCGAAGCGGATGTCCGTGCCGGGTATGTGAAAGCGGTTATCCATCCATTCCGCAAGGTTGCGGAGGCGTTCCAGATCTTGATCGTATGTGCGCATGTCTTTGTTCATATAGCCATTATCAAATAGTTGTACGGTGCAAACTGTTCCGTGGATGTGGAACTTTTTTCCTTAAGTATTGTAGGGGTTTTCAACAAACAAGGAGCAAAAATGCAATATTTGAAAATGTTACTACTCGGTCTGGCTTTCGTATCTACGCCATTGGTTCTGAGCGCTTGTGAAGATGAGAGCGCGCTGGAAGAAGGTGTTGAGGAAGTCGGTGACGAAATCGACGACGCTACGACTGACTAAGTGAAACGCTTAAAATCGCGGCTGTATCCAAAGCCCTACAATGTATATTAGCAAAATAAGTTGCAAAATCACGATGTTTTACGTAAAACACTGTGATGCTGAGCGATAAAGTACATTTCCCATGCTCCGACAGATTACGTGAAGCATGGCGGGCGGATACAGGTGTCGAGATTGAGGAGGCGGTTCGTCTGCTCACACAGAATTTTGACACCTTCTACGCGGATGTCGATATTTCGATGTCCAGTTCGGGCATCTACAAGCTCACCGTGACGTTTAATGAAATCGCTGCCGATGATGAAACTTTCGCCAATGACAATGTCGAAGATGCGTTAAAGGCGGAGTTCACGATCGAGATTGATGACGCGGCGGCGTATCACAACCATATCCGTATTCAAGATAATCAGAAATGCTCAGGCGCGGGCACACTGTTCACGTTCAACCGCTTTGCGATGTATGATTTGATCGGCGTTCGCGGGGTTGAGTTGGAGAGCGCCTACAGCCATGGATTTATGGCATGGGCAAAGATGGGGTTTGTGCCTGATTTTGATGAAGCCGAAGGTAAGGCGGTTGTCCATGAAATGGTCAAACGCACATGGCAGTACCCCGATATGTTTTCGGAAGAAGAGAGGCTGCTTGTGCAGGATCTTGCGCAAACACCGAATGGTGATAATTTCCGCGGGCTGTTCGGCATAAACCGCGATGCATTGCATGTCCTGTTAGAAGGGCATGAAAAAACACCGATGCTGTTCGACCTTCATTCAGAACAACGAGAGTTCTTTAATGAACGGGTCGCGAACAGGTTTCCTGAATTGCTTGCGGAAGCTGCTTAGTAGGCTTTGGTCACGCCGGAGGCGACGGCCGCTTCAGCCTTATCTTTTGACATGATTGCGCACAAGGTCGTTCCGCATGTTCCGCATCCACCTTTGGCCATGTAGCCGCCTTTTTTAGTCTGGTGAATGGCCGGATTTTGCATCTCCACGCCCTTTTCTTTGCATTTCACACAATATGCTGTAATTGCCATAGAAATCTCCTTTCGAGATGGTCTGAATACCCTCTATTATACCATTTTGAGCGCAAAATAGGGGTAACGAACAACTTTCTGTTCTTTTTCAATGGCTTGCGTGGTTGTGGGGTGTGGTTTTAGAGGGAGAAAATGGTGGGCGGTACTGGGATTGAACCAGTGACCCCTTGCGTGTCGAGCAAGTGCTCTACCGCTGAGCTAACCGCCCACACTTTGCGGTTTCGTTCCCTTTTTCACTTTGTTATTCGTCGCGTGCGTATATTTAAATACGCGGTGCTCTTCATGCCTTGTAAAAAAGGAAAGCAAACCGCAAATATGCGATGAGGCTCACTTTTAATTGAAGGGGTGCGGGTTTTCAAGTCTTTTGTGACTTAAGCGGCGAGGAGTGTCTCTACCTGTTTAACCAGATCGTTCAGGTGGAACGGTTTGGAGAGAATTTCCGCCTTATCGGCATCCAGATCGTCGCGGCCCATGGCGACGGCGGCGAAGCCCGTAATAAACATGACTTTAAGGTTTTCGCGCAGCTTTGTTGCCTTGTTGGATAGTTCAATACCGTCCATGCCCGGCATGACAATGTCGGTTAAAAGGAGGTCGAATTCCTTTTCGTCTTCTTCAAGAATTTTTAGTGCGTCCAGTCCGTTTTCGGCGGCTACGGCTTTGTGACCGGCTTTTTCCAAAGCCATCACAAGGAACCCCGACATTGACTGGTCGTCTTCTGCTATCAGTATGCGTGCCATAAAATTCGTCTTTTAAAACTCTGCAGTTTTAAGCCTCTTCGTGCTCGAATTCAAGCGCGGAATTACCAGCGCCGTCGTCCGTGGCATAAGACGGCGTAATAAACGTCTCGTAAAAATTCAACGGGTGGCGCAAGTCCTCTTCCCAATTCATGTCGGGTTTGTAGGTGAGCAGGGCGCTCATTCTGTGTCGGATGCTGCGGGCTTCGAAGCTTTTGAAATGTTTGGGTTTGCACAAGGCGTAGCTTTTTAATCCTGCGAAACGTTTGTAGAGGACGTTGTCACGCTGGTTGATTTCGATCCATTCCAGAGGCTGAGTGATGGCGGGGCGGATGACACCGTCCTGCACGGGCCATGTTTTTTGAATCGCGCGGACGACCATGTTGGTGGTTTCGCGGTAACGTTGTCTGTCGGGGCTGATTGTGAACGAGGCGGGGTGCGGTTCGAACAGCGAGGTGGCGACTTCGTTTTCATGTGATGCGGGCCAGTCAATTAGTTCCAGTTCGCCATAGGGCGTTTCGATCAGGGCGGTGTGGCCGCTGCGTAACCAGCTTCCGCAATTGGCATAGATAATGTCGCGGATAGGTTTGATCACGGGAATGTGTGTGTGGCCGCAGATCAGCCCGTCGACATCTTTGCTCGTTGTCATTTTGTAGACGGCGTTTTCAAAATTGTTCAGCAGGTGCAGCGCCCATTGCCCGTGTTTGCTTAAGGATTTTGCGAGGGAGAACCGTTTTGGCTGTCCCTTTACCATCACGGTTGGCGGGTTGTGTCCGCCCATGAAATCCATAACGGCGTCATAGATGCGGTCGCTCCATTGGGACAGGCGTCCTCTGAGGATTTTGCGGTCGAATTGATCGCCGTGCAGAACGAGGAAGCGCCGTCCGTCATACGTTTCGTGAATGGTTTTGTCGGTGATTTCGATATCGGCACGGTCGGCAAAGCGTTTGCGAATAAAGGCGGGGAGCCTGCGTACTTCTTCGTCATGGTTGCCGGGCAGGAAAATGACTTTTGTGCCTTTGGCGAGTTTGGCGGCGAGTTCGTCAAAGACGCGGTTGCAGTCCTCGGTCCAGTACCAGCGTTTATGCAGTTTCCAGCCGTCGATGATATCGCCGACGAGGTAAAGCCTGTCGCATTCGAAGCTGCGCAGGAATGAAACGAGAGCGGCGGCGTCAAAACTTTTGGCGCCGATGTGGAAATCGGAAAGGAACACCGACCTGTAAAATTGCGGGTTTCCCGCATTTAGGTGCGCGTTGGTCACTTTAGTATATAGCCCTGTTAATTTTGTCCGCGAATGCCGACAAGAAGACGGTGTGCCCCGTCTCTGATGCCTATTTTATGCGACTCGCGTTGTGCAGTGCAAATTTCGGATGAAAAAGTGAATGTTTTTCACAGATTAATTCGGGACAGGAAGGCTATAATTTATGCTCAGATGACTTTGTTGAGCAGGGCGTCTTCGAATTGTTTGCCGACGCTTTCCCATGTGTAGAACTTTTTCACATGCTCGGCGCGTTGTTCGGGTGTGCCGCGTTCCATCGCGGTCTGGGCGGCGGTGGTTAGATCGTTTTCGGTCAGGCAGCCGAGGTAATCTTCGGTGATGATGTCTTTCGGCCCCGTGACGTTATAGGCCGCGACGGGCAGGCCGCTGGCCAAAGCTTCGATCAGGACGATACCGAATGTGTCGGTGCGGGACGGGAAGACAAACACATCGGCGGAGCGGTAATGTTCGGCCAGATCTTTGCCTGTGCGTTTGCCGGCGAAATAGGCTTCCGGGTATTTTTTCTCCAGCATTGTGCGGCTCGGGCCGTCACCGACGACGACTTTTGTGCCTTCCCACGGCATGTCGAGAAAGTCCTCGATGCTTTTTTCAATTGCTACGCGCCCGACATAGAGCGCGATCGGTCCGGGCAGGTTTTTGAACACCGTGTTCTCGCCGGGGTAATAGAGTTCGAGGTCCACGCCACGCAACAGGCGGTGCATCGGGTTTTTGAATCCCCATTCGTGCAATGTGTCTTCGAGGCTCTGAGTGGCAACCATCATCGCCTTTGACGGTGAGTGGAAGTTACGGACCATTCGTTTTGCGCGTTCATGAACAAAGCCGTAGATGGGTGGTATAAATTTGGCGACGCGTTTGGCGACGTAATCGGGAAACATCGTGTGGAAGGATGTCGAGAACGGCTGGCCGTGGCGCAGGCAGTATTTGCGCGCAGCCCAGCCCAAAGGGCCTTCGGCGGAGATATGGATTTTATCCGGCTGATATGCCTCTATCATCGTTTTTAGACGACGGTAGGGGGTAACGGCTAGTTTGATTTCGCGGTATCCCAACATCGGCACAGTCACGGGAAAGTCCGCAGGGCCGATGACCTTGACCTCATGGCCAAGCTTGCGTAACTCTTCGCTCAGATGCTCGTAAGTTCTCACGACCCCGTTGATTTGCGGGTACCATGCGTCACTGATGATGAGAAGTTTCATAAAGTCGGGTATACTCTAATTAGTGATTATCTTTTACTGTCTATTTTCAATGGCATAGACTTTTTCAATGCTCAATCATACAGTGGTCAGGGAGCGGGTCCAACGAATTTCATTATGATTATGCACAAATACAAAGCGTTTTGGGGAGTTGTGGCCGTTTTAGGAACGGTTTCTCCCGCATGGGCGCAAAATTGTACCTTCAGTAAAGAGGCTATCGTCAATTTACGCGAGCCTGTGGCGGGGTCCTATAATGTTTGGGATACCATTTATGGCGACCTTGAACATACGGAGCGTTTTTTTGATGCATTGCCGCTGGAGGGTGGTACGACGGTCCTTATGGTCGGAGACCGCGAAGGTGGCGAGGAAGAGGTTAAAAATGCCTTTTTAATAGCCACGGGAAGAAACGGTCGTGTGCTTTGGGAAAAGCCGTTGGAGATTAAAGGGTACAAGCAATTGATCAAGATGGAGCCGCACCCGCGTGGCTTGCTGATCATGGCGAATGTAAATGACGGTAAACGTGACAAAATCTGGATCGGGGCTTTCAATATCGAAGGCGAGCGCTTGTGGCAGACGAGCTTGCAAGCGCAGAGCGGAATGCATTTATATGCGCATGACATTGAACATGATGCCGCCAAGAAAAGTTTTGTCATTTCGATGAGCAGAGCAGGCAAGGATGGAAGCGGAGAGCCGTTGACCACTATGCTGTACCGTATCAATGAAGGCGGACGCACAATCAACAGCCGCGCCTTTGCTATCGGGGCGGATAACACGATTGAAGATATCGAGATGATGAAGGATGGCAGCGTTATCGGCGCCGGTTATGCGAATAACGCAGCGGGGCGTCGTGACGGATGGATTATTCGTGTTACGTCCGATTTTATTTTGAGCTGGCAAGAGCCGTATGCACGCGGTGCGGCGTCTGAACTGGAAGCGATCACCCTGCTTGGTAAGGATCAGGAATATGCGGCCGCCGTGGGGACGGCCTTACCCAGAGCCGAAGGCAATCGCGCAGGGTGGGTTATGACAGTAGAGTCAGCCGGTGGTGATGTGGCATGGCAGCGATATTTTTCAGGCGGACTGCATTTTGATGGACGCGATATCATGACCAACGAGGATAATTTGTTGAGTGCTATTCTGGACGGGGAAACGCCAGAGGATGGAGACGAACTCGAACATATACGATTACTGACTATTAACCCGCGCGGAGACCTGTTTGCCAGTGACGAGTTTTATAATGGTGAAGGTGTTGATGCCGTGCGGCTGATGGAAACGGATACAAAAAACCGCCTTATCATCGGGTCGACCCGCACACGTGAACGTGTTGGTCTGATGCAGGACGGAGATGATGCGGACAGCAAAGTTACGGTGGATGCGTGGGCGGTGTCCGCGCCGCGTGCCGATAAGTACGAAGACCCTTGTGTCCCTAAAGTTCGGGAACTGCCGTAAATGCGCGAAGGTGATCATCATGAATTTATGATCGGTGAGGATCAGTCGGGTATGCGTCTGGATAAGGCGCTGGCCGAGTTGTTGCCCGATGTGTCACGTTCTCGTTTGAAAGGTTTGATCGATGACGAGGCGTTGGTTCTGAACGGTCTGGTTTGTACGGACGCATCACGCAAAGTGGCCAAAGGGCATACGATTGCGTTGACGGTTCCAGCACCTGAAGAAGCGGAGCCCGAAGCCGAAGACATTCCATTGGATATCGTATTCGAAGACGAGCACATGCTGGTCATCAACAAACCCGTGGGACTAGTTGTGCATCGGGGGGCGGGGAATTACACGGGCACGCTGGTTAATGCATTGCTTCATCATTGTAAGGATGACTTGTCGGGTATTGGCGGCGTTATGCGCCCCGGTATCGTGCACAGGCTGGATAAGGATACGAGCGGCTTAATGGTGGTCGCCAAAACCGATCAGGCGCATCAGGGGCTGGCTGCGCAACTGGAGGACCGGTCATTGAGCCGCATTTATAGAGCGCTTGTGCTGGGGCTTCCTGTTCCGATGAAAGGGCATATTGAGCTGCCGATAGGGCGTGACCCGCGAAACCGTCTGAAAATGTCGATTAAGGGTAAGAACGGCAAACCTGCGAAGACGCATTACCACATACAGAAAAGCTATGGGGATCAGTTCGCGCTGGTGAAATGCACTCTGGAAAGCGGGCGGACACACCAAATTCGTGTGCATATGCAGGCAATCAAACACCCGCTGATCGGGGACCCTTTATACGGGCCACAGGATACTGCTGTGCGCGGGGCGGTCAAACGGGCGGGGTTTGCCCCCGAAATCGCTGAAATGCTTATAAAATTCCCCCGGCAGGTCCTGCACGCGGGTGAAATTGGCTTTAAACACCCTATCAGTGGTGCGGCGCACAAATATACAGCCCCTGTGCCCGATGATATTGGTAAGCTATTGAAAACATTTGGGTAAAAAATAATTATGTAAAATTTTATCTAAATTTGTTGTATTTACATAAAATTTTATGTATTCTAAAAGTATAAGGCCAGTGCGCGAAAACAGATCGATATAGGGGGAGGGCAATCCCCCTTAACAGATCAAAGGACAGACAAGAATTTTAAGTGAGCACAACACGGTTTAGGTTGGAATAAACGGACAAACGGGCGGAAAAAAACAAGAACAATCAAAGATTACAGAATTTTTACGGATTAGATCTCCTTTTAAGACTACTTCATCCGATCTGGTACGACTAAGAGCCACCCTCCGGGGTGGCCTTTTTTTCATTCATTTGCATTTATTTCCTGATTGCGTTGTTTCGCTCCTAAAGTAGCCGTTTCTCTGAACGAAAATATTGCGGGATTAAGGGGTGATTTCATCCCAATACTGCGCGATATGGCGGGCGGAAAACGGTTCGGTCAGTTCGTAAAGCGGTATCGGGTTGCGGACGCTCTGGCCGATGTCACGGCCAAACGGAGCGAAGCGCAGATCAGCATTTACATTGTCGGGAACATAGTCAAAACCGCCAAGCGGTAAGGTTAGTCGTATACCGTGATCGGAACTTGTTGTGCCGCCGAACAGGTCAAAGTCACGTTGATCGGAGACGGTGATGTATCCTTCCAACGTTGCGCCGTTGCGGAACCGTTTTTGCAGGGCGAGGGTCGCGCCGATATCTTCGGCCAGATAACGGCCGACACGGGCATTCAATGTCGTGTTCCAGACGGGGAGGTCGTACCAGCCCTGTACATGCGCGCTTAAAAGATGATCGCCGTTCAGTCCCAAATTCATTGAAGCATGCGGGTCACGCTTTAGGGCCAAGAAGCTCTCGGCGCCGACGGCCCAACGTGCATCGTAAGGGCGGTAGAGTATTTCACCGCCTGCACCGGCATATTTGCGATTGGAACATGCCGGGAATGACGGGGGTCGAGCTGTTGCGTCAGTTGCGAACGATTGATCCGTCGCTGCCGTTTTTGATGATCACAGGCCGCAGTGATGTGGATTCCGTTATGGAGGCAAAATCCAGCGGTGTAACGGCGTATATTCGAAAGCCGTTTTCTTCCAAGCAGTTGGAGGCAAAGCTGCGGATCATTCTCTATAAAATGGCAGCTTAAAGCCCAAACACTGTTTGCAGGCCGAAGGTGTTGCGATACTCTTATGGGTATGAGCAAAACGGATTATGATCTTTGTGTAATAGGTGGTGGTGTAAACGGAACAGGCATAGCGCGCGATGCGGCTATGCGCGGGCTGTCGGTGCTTTTGGTCGAGGCGAAAGATCTGGCGCAGGCCACGTCGTCGGCGAGTACGAAGCTGATCCATGGCGGTTTACGGTATCTGGAATTTTATGAATTCAAGCTGGTGCGCGAGTCGTTGAAAGAACGCGAAGCGTTGCTAAAGATCGCGCCGCATATCATCTGGCCGTTGCAATTTATTTTGCCGCACTCTGCACAACAAAGGCCGCGCTGGATGATCCGTTTGGGATTATTTTTGTACGACCATCTCGCAAAACGGAATCTGCTGGACGGTTCGAAAGCCGTGAAGCTGGTCGGGACCACTTTGGGTGTGCCGATAGACGACCGTTACACTCAAGGGTTTTCTTACACTGATTGTTGGGTGGATGACTCGCGTTTGACAGTTTTGAATGCGGTTGATGCTGCGGAAAAGGGTGCGAAAATAATGACACGGACCGCGTGTCAAAAACTTGTGCCGCATAGAGATCATTGGGAAATCAAAATCCAGAGCGAAGGTGAAGACAAAACACATAGTATTACGGCATCAATGGTCGTGAATGCAGCCGGTCCATGGGTGCGTAAACTGCTTGAGCAATCGGGATTGGATCAAGGGTTTAAGCCTGTTCCCAATGTCAGGTTGGTCAAGGGTTCGCACATTATTATTCCAAAAGCTTTCGAAGGTGATCAGGCCTATATATTGCAGCAAAAAGACGGGCGGATCGTGTTCTTTTTGCCGTATGAGGGCAAGTACACGCTGATTGGTACGACGGAGGAAACATATGATGGAGATTTATACGAGCCGCGCATATCGGATGCGGAGCTTCAGTATTTGATTGATGCGCATAACACGCATCTGAAGAACGATATTTCCGCCGATGATGTTTTATGGGTGTATAGCGGGGTAAGGCCGCTGTTCGATGACGGTGACAGCGATAACAGAAAAGTGACACGTGATTTTGTGCTGCATCAGCATCTGGAATCGCGTGCGCCGATGATATCTGTTTTCGGCGGGAAGCTGACAACATACCGCGTGTTGTCGGAGCAGGTGGTGAATAAGCTGACGGGCACGCATAATTGCAAAACTGCAGAGGCCGCATTGCCGGGCGGGGAGTTCGACCCGCAGCAATTCGGAGCCTTGGTCGAAGAATATCAGCAGCAATATAGCTGGTTGCCGTCGGTTTTGATCCGTCGGTATGCCCGTGCCTATGGCACACGGATAGACCGTTTCTTGAGAGGGGCGAAGACGGCCGAGGACTTGGGGCGTCACTTCGGGGATTATGTTTTCGAAGCGGAAATCGTATACTTGATCAAGTATGAGTTCGCCCGAGAGGCGGAGGATATATTCTTTAGACGGTCAAAGCTTGGTTTGCATGTATCCGAAGAAACCATGAAAGCCGTTGAGGACGCGCTACCGACATTGAAGAAGGAGTTGTTGGGATGAATGATCAAACACCTTTGTTGACGATCGATCAGGGCACAACGAGCAGCCGCGCTATTTTGTTCGCAGCAAACGGCGATGTTCTACAGCTGGAACAAAAGGAGTTGCAGTTGTATTACCCGCACAAAGGATGGGTCGAGCAGGATGCAGAAGATATCTGGCATGATACGTTGGCATGCTGCAAAAAAATTCTCGACAAGGCGAAGACGCATCCCGTTGCCATCGGTATTACGAACCAGAGAGAGACAACGGTTGTTTGGGAAAAGGATACCGGAAAGCCTTTATACAACGCTATCGTCTGGCAGGACCGCCGCACAAAAGAGGTGTGTGCTGCGCTTAAAGAAGACGGGCACGAGGAGATGGTCGCGGGCAAGACAGGGCTACTGTTGGACCCGTATTTCAGTGCGAGCAAAATTCAATGGATACTGGATAATGTCGAAGGTGCGCGCGAAAAAGCGGATGCCGGTGAGTTGGCGTTCGGTACGATCGATACGTTTCTGATCTGGCGGCTGACGAAAGGCAAGGTTCACGTTACGGATATTACGAATGCGTCGCGCACCATGCTGTACAACATTGTAGAGCAGGATTGGGATGATGAATTGCTCGCTCTTTTTAATGTTCCGCGTTCTATGCTGCCCGAAGTGAAGGACAATGTTGCGCATTTTGCGGACACGGATGACAGTGTGTTCGGTCATGTTCTGCCGATTGGCGGCGTAGCGGGAGACCAGCAAGCTGCGCTGATCGGGCAGGGATGCACAAAACCCGGAATGATCAAGGCGACTTACGGCACAGGTTGTTTTGCGTTGATGCATATCGGGGATCAGTTCAAAGTTTCCGAGAACAGGTTGCTGACAACACTCGCATACCGCATAGACGGCAAGATCGAATACGCCGTTGAGGGATCAATTTTTGTTGCGGGCGCAGCGATCCAGTGGCTGCGGGATAATATGGGTTTTTTCAGCAATGCTGCGGAAAGTGAATCACTCGCGCGTTCGGTAGAGGATAGTAACGAAGTTTATTTTGTGCCGGCCTTTACGGGGTTGGGTGCGCCGCACTGGAACCCTGACGCGCGTGGGATGATTACGGGATTAACACGGGAAACGACGAAGGCGCATATAACGCGTGCAGCGCTGGAGGCTCAGGCATACCAGACTTTGGATCTGGTTTCGGCTATGGAAGGTGATAGCGGCTATGAGGTGAATGTTGTGCGTGTGGACGGCGGTCTGGTGGCGAACCGCTTCATGTGTCAATTCCTTAGCGATATGTTGGATTGTGACGTACAAGTACCGAAAAACCACGAATGCACGGCATGGGGTGCCGCAGTGCTGGCCGGCGTTTATGCCGGTGTTTTTGACAGTCTGGATAATGCTGCGGAACAATGGGTCTGTAAGGACCTTTATACGCCCGATATGGACGAGGATGTTCGTCATAAAAATCGCGATGGTTGGGACGCAACCATCGCGCAATACTCATAGATGGTAAAACTGACTTACAAGACCGTGACGTTTCCTGCCATCTCCTGATCTACAAGAAGTGTAACAGTGTGGCCGGAGTGCGAGCCTTCGTAAACATCGTATGAGCCGCTATCTGTGCCCGTATCAACGAAGCCGCTTAAGGTCAGGCTGTCGCCTGTGCTGTCACCGTCGATTCTGAGCTCGTTTCTGAAGTCTGTGAATTCAAAAACATTCGTCGCATTCAAGGATACGAAAGCGTTACCGCCCGTCATGTCGATATTTTCAATGCCGTGGATATTCAAGCCTGTGATGTCTCCGGCTGTGAACGGACCTGAGTTGATGTCAGCGAAGTTCAATGTTCCCGGAATGCCTGTATCATCGATGACCAACGTATCTGTGCCGCTGCCGCCTTTAATGGTCAGGTTCGAGAAGCTCATATTGCCGTTGGTTTGCATGATAAATGAATCATTTCCATCCATACCGTAGAAGGTGTTTTGGAAGTTGTTTGTGCTGGTTCCTGTGTATTGCAGTACGAAGGTATCCGAGTTTGAGCCACCGAATATGGTGTTCATGTTGTTCAGGTTGCTTTCGCTGACAGTGACCTGATTTGTACCTTCACCCAAATGGATGATGTTGCTGTCTGCGTTGCTCAGGGTGAGTGCATCATTGCCGTTGCCAAGAAATACGTTCCCAACAGTAACGTTTCCGCCAACACCCAAGTTAATGGTTGTGCCTGTAAATACGTAATCGTCAGCGTTGTTAGTCGCGCCGAGACCGCTTGCGTCTGTTAAGCTGCTGTCCGGTGCTTGAAGGGAAACCGTAAAGCTTTCTGTTACGCTTTGACCGCCTGAATCTGTGGCTGTCACATCAAAGGAAAAGGTGCCGTCTATACCAATCGCGCTTGTGTCGAACGAAAAGAGACCGCCTGTAGTGATGTTCTCGCTTCCTACAGATCCCGTTGTGTCGACCGGATTGCTCATTGAGAATGTTAGCGTGTCGCCGATATCAAGAAATTCGTTGCTGAAGTCATAGACGAAGCTTTGACCTTCGGATGCTCTGAAATACTCGATGCTCGGCTGGTTTGTTTGCCCGTCTGTGAAACGGTCACCTGGTGCGAAGTCTGGATCGTTATTCAGTTGCGCATCACGGATGAAAACCGGAATGGCGCCACCACCACCGCCACCACCGCCGCCGCCTGTGTCGTCAGTAGGCATGATCGTGTCGGGGTCTTGTGCTTCTTGTGTTGTATTCAGAACCGTTTTTTGCGTGGTTGTCGTAGTCGAAGATTTAGGTGCAACGGTTGTTGTTTCGTTCGTTGTTGTCACGTTGTCTTGAACGGCTTGTTTCAACTCCGTTTCCATGGACGTTGTTTCATCACCAAGCTCTTCTGTGCCGAGTTTGTTTTGTACCGTTGCTTCTTTTGTTGTTACCCCATCGGCTGTTTCTTCAACGGCGCCCGTCTCGTCGGTGCCGGTTGCACCTTCACCGGTGCCTTCGTCGACCGTGCCGTCAACATCGCTGTCGCCGTCGCCGTCAACTGTGCCTTCGGCATCAAAGTTTTCTTCGGTGGGTGCGGGGTCGCTTGTATCCGCAGGGTTGTCATCGTTCGACACGTCAGGGTTCAGGACCTCTTCGGTTGCAGCATCTTCAATAGAAGAAAACAGTGTCGGTGAAACATTGGATACGGTGTCAAAGCGATCGGAGACATCCTTGGCGGCCAATTTACCCAAATTCTGGATTTCACCCAGAAGCGTGTCGATTTTGGCCGTTTCAAAGCGTTCGTCCAATGTCAGTTCATTGTCCAGATGGTCGCGAACTACAATCGCACCTTCTACAACCGTCACTTCGCCTGAATCGGCGTCACCGGCAATGATTGTACCGCGAATACCGATAGAACCGCTCGGCATATCAATGTTTACATCATCGGGATCGTCACGACCGATCAGACCCGATGTAAATACGAATACACCTTTAAGGACGGAGAAATTCTGTGAGCCTGCTTCTGTGGCAGGGTCGAATACATATTCATCGATGGCCAGACGGGCGTTGTTGGATACAGCAAAGCTTGTATCATCAATGAAGGAGATATTCACCGCGCCTTCACCGCTTGTTTCGATGACGTCGCCTTGGAAGACGTGCGTGCCCATAGCAATCTTTTCAACCGAACCGTCTGTTCGTGTGATTGTGGCCTCGCCGTTCACTTCATCGACGGCACCCACAGGGCTTACATCGTTCATGGAGGCTGATTGTGCATATTCATTGCCGTCTGCAACGAAGGAGTTTACCAGTTTCGGTGTCAGGACCAGCCCGCCGTCGGCTGTCAGGTCGGGCGCGCTTTCAGCTGCGAAATACCCTTCGACCGTTACTGTGCCGTTCGGTCCGTCCAGAACCAGATCCATACCGTCGCGCTCAAGCGCCGCATCGCGGATGTAACTTGCATCCGGTAATTCTACGGTTGGTCCGTCAATTGTTAAAATGTTGGTTGAATCAGAAGAAGATCCGAAAAAATCGTAAGCCATGTCCCCAAACCCTTAAGTCTACGCAGTATACCTGTTCATTATTGTTTCTTTATTTCAAAAATCATTTCGAAATAGGGGTCGATATACTTAACCCATTCTCTATTTTACGCCCAAAAGTCTTAAAGAGTACTAATCTTTGAATAAAATTTTACCTAAAATTAGATCAAAATCGGGCTAATTTCTGATAAAACTACAGATAAAAGTGCTTATATAACAGAGTCTTACCTCTGCGCGCAGGGCGGCGCAGGTGTAATGGACGAGGTCGGCGTAAAAAACACCTAAATTTTTTTGGGTTTAAGCAACTTTTTTGGCGCGTTCCGCTTCGATGAATACCCGTTTTATATAGGGGAATTCTGCTTTGATTTTGGCATCAAGCGAATTGATGATTTCTTCTATCCGCCCTGTTTGCAAATTGTCTTTAAAATCGAGGCTGATATTGGCCAGAATGAATTCGGGGCCCATATGCAGCGTTAGCACTTCGTTGACCTGTTCGATATCTTCCAGATCGTTAGCGATTTTCTTAATGGTATCAACAGTTTGCTGGTCTGCGCCTTCGCCGATTAAAAGGCTCTTTGTTTCAATGGCGAGCCACAAGGCCGTCCCCGCCAGAATAAAGCCAATGGCGACGGACGCGATACCGTCCCATGCCGCGTTGCCGGTCACTTGTGCGAGGCTCACCCC
>JAESRE010000058.1 GCA_016764775.1 Alphaproteobacteria bacterium | reverse complement strand
AGCGTCGTCTTACCATGGTCAACGTGACCAATTGTACCGATATTCGCATGCGGCTTCGTTCTTTCAAATTTTTCCTTAGACATCCTTTTTCGTCCTTAAATTTTGCGTTTGGGTTAAAACAGCTTCGCGTTTTTAGCCATCGGTTTCCGCCAATACATCTGTATGGCGCAAAAAACCGCCACGAAATCCTTGCTTTGATGTAGAAAACCAAGCCGTGAATGTCAACGGGTTTTTTATGCGTTTTTAAGTTCTGAAAGCTCGATCATGCGCTTATTTTGCTCATCCCAGAGCTTCAGATTTCCGCATTGCAGACTTTCACGTGCGCGAAGGACGTTGATCTCTTTCAGTTCGGGCATGGCATCCATGCATGTTTGCAGCTTGTAGTTGGGGATCTGGCTGCATAAATGGTGGATATGGTGCAGGCCGATATTGCCCGTAAACCACTGTAAAATTTTGGGCAATTTATAATAGGAACTGCCATGCAGGGCGGATTCCAGACTGTTCCAGTCCTCATTCCGTTCCCAATACGCATCCTCGAATTGATGTTGTACGTAGAACAGCCAGCCGCCGATCCATGATGTGACCACGACGGTCGGCAGATACACCAACGCAAAAGCAGACCAGCCGAACACAGCAACGAACGCGCCGTAAAATGCCAATAATGAGAGATTGGTCAGCATAATGCTTTTCCAGATGGACGAGGTCGACAGGGTTTTATAGCCCTCGTAAAAGTTGAAGCCCGCATTGAACGGTATGCGTTGCGCGATGAGGGTGTAAAACGGTGTGCCCAGAATAATCATCAAAAAGGCATTGCGGTACAAGCGATAGGCCAATTGCGCCGTCTTTGAGAGAGATTGGTATTCGGAGACCGTAATCGTATCAATGCCGCCGATACTGCGGCGGTCCAGATCGCCTGATGTCGCATGATGCATGTTGTGGGCGCGCCGCCAGAAATCATACGGCGTGAATGTCAGCAAACTTAGAGCCCGCCCCGTCCAGTCATTCGCCTTTTTGGATTTAAAGAAAGAACGGTGACCGCAGTCATGCTGGAAAATAAAAATGCGGGTCAATAAACCCGCAGCCGGAAGGAGCAACAAATAAGATGCCCAATACGAGAGGCTGACCCCGTAAGCCATGACGGCGATCGATGCGATAAACAGACCGAGCGTTGTCACAAGCTGAAAAAGGCTGCGCTGCGTATCGGCGCCTTTATACAGTTTACAGTGTGCGAAGATTTCATCTACGGATGAGGTTTCGGGCTCTACAGCCACCCCGGGGCTTTGAAAGTCATATGGATGCATGAAAACGGCTTTGTTATTATCCTGTAAGCCTAGAGACTTTCGAGAATATTACAATCTTAAAATCTTAAGGGATTGAATCGACTGGAGCGGGTGACCGGGATCGAACCGGCACTACTAGCTTGGAAGGCTAGGGCTCTACCATTGAGCTACACCCGCTTAGCGATAAGTTTGTTAGCTTTACCTTCATCGGCATTAAAAATCAAGAAACTCAAAGCCCTGTTGATAAAAATAATCAATCAGGGCGCAGGCTTCAGCGTGTATGTCGCTCTGGTCGTGCATCAGCAAGACATGCGGACCTTTCGATTGCAGGTTTTCATCTTCATCAATGCGGCGCTTTAAGTCCTCAACGCTTTTATATTCCCATTTGCCCTTGTGCCGATCAGTCAGCATCCAATCACCGCTTGTATAGGTAAACAGGCAATCAACGGCGTGGGACGGGTAACCCGCAGGCATGTTCTTAAACGGTTGTGTGAAGCCCTGATCCTTTAAATATTGCTGGAGAATGCTGGTTTTGTTGTTCTCGACAATCTCGGCTGTATCGCCGTCCGCGAAAATGCGCTCAACCCGCACACCGTCACCACGGTCGATATAGGGGAAGCGGTAATATTTTCCCGGCCGGTCCACATCACAACGGGCATAGGCCGCATCGATCAGGTGGTCGCATTTTTCCAGATCGTCCGCCCATTCCTGCGGCTCCATCTCGCCCGCAGGTTTGTGAGCATAGGAGTGGTTACCGATCACCAAGCCTTTTTGAATGGCGTATTCAATGGCTTTCGGATTTTGCTCCATAAAGGCGCCGCGCACAAAAAGGAGCGCGGGGATTTGGCGCTCATGTAAAAAATCGGCCAGCGCCTCTGTATGTTCGCACGGGCTGTCATCGATGGTTAGGTACGCGCTGCGCTTATTCGGCATGCAAGATGCCTTTCAACGCAGGATACGGGTCTTTGAGGATGGAAATCGGCGTTGCTTCCAGATCGCGTTTGACGGAATCGACCGCTTCGATATGGAAGGCGTTCTTGAATGCTTCGATGTCGAACACACCCGCATCGTGTAACCTTTGCACAACGCCGCCTGTGATAAACAGCCCGCCATAGGCATTGCCCGTAACCACCACGGTGGCGGCAAAATGACCAAAAAATTCATGGAACAGGCGTATCGCGCTTTGTGCATGCTCGCGCTCCAGATGATCGAGCAAATCCTCGGGCGTTTTGGCCACAGGCTCCAGACCTTTCATCAGGCAGATGGCATTGTAGATGTTCAGCAGGCCCGGTCCGCTGACGAGGTTTTCGTATACGACGGCTTTATCGGGATGGTTGCGGCGCACGGCCTGAATGACGATCCATTGTTCTTCACTCATCGCCGGTGCGGGCATGTGGCCGCCATGCGTTTTTTGAACGAACCCCGCCTTTTTGTGCAGATACGCCAGCCCCAGCCCCGTTCCCGGACCGATCAGGCATTGCGTATCCGATGCGCCTTTTGCGTCTTTGACGGTTTCATAATCTTCGTCGTCCAGTGCGGCGAGCGACCATGTCGCGGCCTCGAAGTCATTGAGGATAATCTCGATATCCCATCCTGCGTCTTTCAAAGATTGCGGATCGATATGCCACGGATTGTTATTCACGAATTTCCAGAGACCTTCGTCTTCATATCCGGCTGTGGCAATGCGCAAGCGTCCGGCTGAATCCGCATTATGCAATGTGCAATACGCAGCCAGCGCAGCATTAAATGTCGCGAATTCATCGACTTCATATTTCTGGATATTGCTGATTGCGCCCTGCACGACTTGTGCAAAACGTACATAGGTGCCGCCGATATCTGCCACAACAAACATGGTTTAAATCATGCCTGCCCTTTCAGCGGGATGCAAAACAGTTTTTTATTGTGTAACGGATCATACACGGCGCGCGAATATATTTCCGATACACGGGTGCCCCCCACTTTGCAGCGTTACACAGAGGATTGCCCGTGTATTTCCTCTCCGTGCTTATAGAAGCACAGACCCTCGGGTCTCTCTGACGCGAATGCAGGGAGGCCCGAACTTTTTAAAAACCAAATGGAATTTTTATCCGTAGAATAACAAAGGGTTTTTCGTGTTGGGACGTATCACTGAATAGCATTGTGGTGCTAGACTATCACGGTGACGCTGTTGTTTAGCTTGTTTACTCGCTCCTAAAAGAAGGTCAAAAACCATTCTGAAAAAGCTTATTTTCCTCTTTATTGCGCTTGCAATTCTCGGACTGGTTTTCTGGGGGCAGGACGCCTACCGCGTTTTAACAGGCGCCGAAGACTCCGCAGACACAGCCGCGCGCAGCCGCGCCGCACCCGTTAAAGTCATTACCACCCCTGTCGAGATGACATCCAATAACCGCGTTTTCAAAGCCGTCGGTACCGGACGCGCGCGTTATTCCGTCGGTGTCTTCCCGTCAGTCGCGGAAGAAGTCACGGAGGTTTTGTTCGAAGCCGAACAGAAAGTCGTCAAGGGCGATGTTCTGGTTAAACTCGACGACCGTCAGGAGCAGCTGGCCCTTAAACTTGCCGAAGTCGAATTGAACGATGCGCAAAGCCTGCTTGAACGGTATGAGCAGGCCGTGAAGGAAGGCGCCGTGCCCGAAAGCGAAGTGGACGCCGCGCGGGCAGACTTTGAAGGTGCTGAGGTCGCTTTGGATCAAGCCAAGCTGGCTATGGAAGACCGTCTTATCACCGCCCCGTTTGAAGGTCATGTCGGCATTCCCAACATCGACCCCGGTGACCGTGTCGGTACCGATACGCTTATTTCATGGCTGGATGCGCGTGAAACTTTATATGTCGACTTTGAAGTGCCCGAAGCACTGGCTGGGGCTTTGAAAAAAGCACAGGCCGAGCGACAGGAAATTACCGCCACCACACCCGCCTATCTTTCTCTGACCTTCAAAGGCAAGATCACCGCACAGGAAAGCCGTGTTGACCCCGAACGCCGGACACTTCTTGCGCGGGCCAGCATTGATAACAAGGATGATTTGTTACGCCCCGGTATGTCGTTCGAAACCGTTTGGGAAATCCCCGGCGAAGACTACGCAACCGTGCCCGAAATTTCAGTGCAATGGGAACGCGGCGGCTCCTATGTCTGGGTCATTCGCGACAACAAGGCCGAAAAAGTTTCCGCACAGGTTATTGCCCGTAAAGCCGGACGCGTCTTGTTACAAGGCGAGCTTGATGCCGACGATGATGTGGTTATCGAAGGGCTGCAAAGGTTGAGGCCTAACCAAGATGTAGAAGTACTGGGGTCTGCGGAATAATGACCGGCATGGGCAGCAATATCACAGCTTTAGGTGTCCGCCGCCCCATCCTCATCGCGGTTGCGAATTTCCTGATCATACTGGCCGGCTTTGCCGCCGTTTTGGGCGTTGATGTCCGTGAATTGCCGAACGTAGACCGTCCGATTGTTACCGTACGTGCAAACTATATCGGTGCTTCGCCCGAGACTATGGATGCGGAAGTCACCAGCATCATTGAAAACGCAGTTGCCCGTGTTTCGGGTGTGCGCAGCATTGAATCCTCCAGCGAAGAAAACAACATGCGTATGCGCGCGGAATTCCGTGCGGGTGTCGACCTGAACATTGCCGCGAGTGATGTGCGTGAAGCCGTCAGCCGTGTGCAACGGCAACTTCCCGAAGATGTAGAACAGGTTCTGGTAATCAAGGCCGATGATGACGCACAGGATATTATCCAGCTTTCCGCATATAGCGATACGCTTTCAAAACAGCTTCTGGCCGAACGAATTGAAAAGGATGTTGCGCCCGAATTGCTGTCGATTGACGGTGTAGCAGATGTCCGCCTGAACGGCGACCAGCCGCGCACTTTACGCGTTTTGATTGATCCCGCGAAACTGGCGGCGTACCGCATCCCGATGCCCGAAGTGGTTGAGACGCTCAGAAATGTGCGCTTCGACGTTCCTGCGGGCAGCTACAAATCGGAAGGGCAGGAACTGATCGTGCGGGCCTATGCTTCGGTGGTTGACCCCGAAGAAATCGAGCGCCTGCATGTCCGCGAAAACATTCGCATCGAAGATATCGCCGAGGTGTTCTACGCGCCGCAGCAGGCTGAATCCTTTTCGCTGTTGAACGGACGAATGGTGATCGGCATGGGCATTATCCGTCAGTCAGGTGCAAACACGATCGAGATTTCGGAAGAAGTGAAAAAGCGCGTGGAGACAATCAATGAACGCGCACGGGACTTTACTATCGTCACTACCTCGGATGATGCGGAGTATATTACGGGCGCATTGATGGAAGTTCTGTTTACGCTGGGTTTTGCGATCTCCATCGTGTTGATCGTCATCGCCGTTTTCCTCGGCCAATGGCGGGCGACACTTATCCCCGCCGTTACGATGCCGGTATCGCTTATCGGTACATTGGCCGCGATCTGGGCATTGGGGTTTTCCGTCAACCTGCTGACCCTGCTCGCGCTTGTGTTGGCAACGGGTTTGATTGTTGATGACGCCATCGTCGTGCTGGAAAATATCCAGCGCCTGCGTTCCGAAGGTAAGGAAAAGATGGCCGCCGCCGTGCTGGGTACGCGGCAGGTTTTCTTTGCCGTTATCGCCACAACGCTGACGCTGGTTTCCGTGTTCCTGCCGATTGCATTTCTGCCCGGTGAAACGGGCCGTCTGTTCCGTGAATTCGGTCTGGTGTTGTCCATCGCTGTGGTGATCTCTTCCTTTGTTGCTGTCACATTGTGCCCGATGATGACCTCGCGCCTGCCTCATCTTTCGGAAGAAAATAAACATGTGGTAAAGGTCAGGGACTTCCTGAACAATCTCGGCAGTTCCATGAGCGGCTTTTATTTCAGAACGCTGGAAGCCTTACTGGCCGTACCTTTAATAGCTGTACTTATTTCACTGCTGATCGCTGGTGCGGGTGTTGGTGGCTTCTTCATGCTCAATCAGGAGCTTTTGCCGCGAGAAGACCGCGGCGCAATCCGTATTTTCCTAACTGGTCCCGACGGTGCGTCTCTTGCCTATTCCGATGAGCAAACACGCAAAATCGAAGCCGTCCTCCAGCCTTATAAAGATGACGGGCTTGTCACTGACATTTATTCGATTGTCGGGCGATGGGATAAAAACCGCGCCTTCGTTACCGCAACACTCAAAGACTGGGACGCTCGTGAAATCAGTGAAATGGAACTGGCCGCAAAAATTAACGACGCCGTCGGCAGCATGCCCGGCGCACAAGTCCGTATTATTCAAGGCTCCAGTCTGAATGTGCGCGGCGGCGGTGCGGGGTTGGAACTGGCCTTGCTCGGCAATAACTATGAGGAAATTCTGGCCGCGGCCGACGAGCTTTCGCAAGTCTTGCAGGACCGCATTGATGTTATCGAAGATGCGCGCGTTCAGTTCGACACATCCCAGCCCGAGATGTCATTCAACATCAACCGCGAACGCGCAAACGACCTGAATGTCCCGATGGAAAATATCTCGCAGACCTTGCGTGTCATGGTCGACGAATATGACGTTATCGACCTCAGCGTTGATGATCAGGCCGTGCCGATTATGATGGGCCCTGCCCCGGGTGCGCTGAACGACGCCGGTGATTTGATGAATATTTTCGTGACCAACACCAATGACGAGCTTGTGCCTTTAAGTGCGCTGATCACCGTCAAAGAGCAAGGCGTGGCCGCAGAGCTTGACCGCCATGCACAGCGCCGCGCTATTGAACTGGATCTGGGCGTAAAGCCCGGTGCGGCTTTGGGTAACACCATTAATGAAGTGCGGCAGGTTGCCGATGAGGTACTTCCGCCCGGCATCAACATCCTGTTTCTGGGTGAGGCCGCGACATTGGAAGAAACCAATTACGAAGTTGCCCTGACCTTCATCATTGCTTTGGTGGTGGTGTTTCTGGTTCTGGCCGCACAATTCGAGAGTATCGGCAGCGCCGTCATCGTTATTTTCACTGTGCCGTTCGGACTGGCGGCAGCCGTGTTCGCGCTATTGCTGACGGGGCAGTCACTCAATCTGTATAGCCAGATCGGGCTGGTGATGTTGATCGGGTTGATGACAAAGAATGCCATTCTGCTGGTCGAATTTATGGACCAGCAACGTGATGAAGGTAAAGACGTGCATGACGCCATCATCGAAGGGGTAAAGGTTCGTTTGCGCCCTGTCATCATGACGGTTCTTTCAACCGTGCTCGGCGCATTGCCGCTTGTAATAAGCACGGGACCGGGAGCCGAAGCCCGCAGCGCCATCGGCTGGGTTATCTTCGGTGGGCTTGGACTTTCAACCGTATTTACACTGTATCTTGCGCCTTTGGGTTATTCCCTGATCGCGCCGTATATCAAGCCGCGTGCCCATGCGGGCCAAGAGTTGGAAAAACAGCTTAGCCGTGCAGAAAAGGAGAGCGTATGAGACGTCTCAAACCTCTTCTGATCACGCTGGTTGCCTTGTCCGCCTGCACGGTCGGACCTGACTACGAAAAACCCGACATGCAGGCCCCGCCCGAATTCGTTTCGCAGGAAGTGCTGGATATTCTGAATGACGGTCATGACGAAGCCTTCGCCACCGATTGGTGGACAGGTTTTGATGACCCGATCCTGAACGATCTGGTTCTGAACGGGTTGAAAAATAATTTCGAAATCGCGTCCGCCGCCGCCGAGGTGCGTGAAGCCAAGGCCCGCATAAAGCTGGCCGGTGCAGGTGACAATCTATCCGCCGATGCAACCGTTGACGGCAGCGCGCAGGAGCGTCAGGAACTGGATGGCGGGGACAGCACCACAACAGTTGGTGTCGATGGCGGTATCGGCGTTGCCTTGCCATTGGATATTTTCGGGCGCACCCGCCGCGACGTTGAAGCCGCGCGCGCAGGTCTGGAATCCGCCACCGCGCAGCTCAACGGTATAATCCTTCGCGTCAGTACAGATATCGCCAGCGAATATCTGACTTTGCGCGGGAACCAGCGCCAGCTTGAACTGCTTCGTGAATCCGTCGCTTTGCAGGAAAAAACCCTGTCCATTGTGAAGAGCCGCTATGAATCCGGCCTTTCGCCAGAGTTGGATTTACGCCGTGCCGAAACATCGGTTGAGAATTTCCGTGCCGATATTCCACCGTTGGAGCGTGACCTGCTGAACTCGCGTAACCGTCTGGCGACACTGACGGGTGAGTATCCCGGCGTCTATGAGGAGCTTCTCAGCCCGTTTGAGGACATTCCCGCTTATGAAAGCCGTATTCCCTCCCTGATGCCGCTTGATGTGCTCTTGATGCGCCCCGACATACAGCAAGCCGAAGCTGATTTGAAACAGGCGGTCGCCAATATCGGTGTGGCCGAAGCCGATTATTATCCGGCCTTCGAGTTGAGCGGTCAGGTCACTATCGGTAGCAGTGCCGTTAGCAGCCTGCCGACCGTGGAAACGCTGGTCGCATCGATTGCCGCGATGATTGCGCAAACAATCACCGATGGCGGCACACGAGATGCCAATTACGAAATTGCCGAAGCACAAGCCGAGCAGGCTCTGGCCGATTTCGAGCAAGCTTTGCGGGAAGCCAGCGAGGAAGTCGAAACCTCACTTGCCGCGATACAATCATCCCTGAAACGTCAAAGTTCTCTGGAAAAGGCGGTTAGCTCCAGCCAACGCAGCTTCTCTCAAGCCGAAACGCTTTATCAGCAAGGGCTGATCAGCTTCCTCGACGTTGTGGATGCGCAGCGCGTGCTGGCGAGTGCCAAGCAACAACTGGCCCGCGAGCGCACCAATTACGCCACGCAGATCGCCACCCTGTTCAGGGCGTTGGGCACGGATGTTTCCTAAGGCGCTGTCAGTCTATTCACCGACAAGCACGGATTTGATATTTACAAACTCTTTCAGACCGAAACCGCCATGTTCACGGCCATAGCCGCTTTCCTTTACACCACCGAACGGCATATTCGGTAAAGCCAATCCGTAGGTGTTTACATTAACGATGCCGGTGTCGATTTTCTTTCTGGCAATCTCGATGGCGCGCTCTTCATCGCCCGAGAATATGCCGCCGCCAAGGCCATAGCGGTGATCGTTGGCGATTTCGATGGCTTCATTTTCATCTTTGGCTTTGAATAAAGCGGCAACAGGGCCGAACAGTTCGTCCTTATATGCCGGGCTGTCCTTTGGAATATCTTCCAGAACGGTTGCAGGGTAGAAGTAGCCTTCACCATCGGGGATTTCACCACCACACAGGCATGTTCCGCCTTTCTCCAACGTCTCCTTAACCTGATCATGCAACTTTTCACGTAAATCCTCATTCGCCATAGGACCCATGTCATTGTCACGATCCATGGGGTCACCGTGTTTTACGGCCTTCATGGCTTCAACGAATTTTTCTTTGAACTCTTCGTAAACCGGCTCTTCAATGATGAAGCGTTTTGCCGCGATGCATGTCTGGCCGCCATTATTGATACGGCCTTCTACGCATGTGCTGATGATGTCATCAATATCAGCGTCTTTCAGAACGATGTACGGATCACTTCCACCCAGTTCGAGCACGGTTTTCTTTAAGTGCTCTCCGGCTTCCTTGGCGATAATTTTTCCGACCTTGGCACTGCCTGTATAGGTTACACCACGGACTTTTTCATGCGCAATCAATTCATCCGCGGTTTCATTATCAACGTAAATCACGCTGAACACATCTTCGGGCAAGCCCGCTTCTTCGTATATTTTTTGAATGCGCTCGGCTGTTTCGAAACAGATCGTCGCATGTTTGAAAACCGTGCTGTTTCCGGCCATGATTACGGCCATGCTATAGCGCATGCACTGGTAAAACGGAAAATTCCAGGGCTGCATACCCAATATCACGCCAATCGGCTGATACGTGATGATGCCTTTTTTACCGCCTTCAATATCGCGCTCTTCATCAGCGAGCTCCTTTGGCCCGTTTTCGGCAGTGTAGCGGCAAATATTGGCACATAACGCAACTTCACCTTCGCCCTGTTCGACGGGTTTACCCATTTGTCTGGTCATCATTTCGGCGAGTTCTGTTTTGTCGCGCTCCAGAATATCAGCGATTTTGTTGAAGATTTTTGCGCGCTCTTCAAACGACGTCTCGCGCCATTCCAAGAATGCCTTGTGCGCGTCTTCGATAATCTTTCCGGCTTCTTCTTTTGAATGAAGATAATAAGTTTTATGCACCTCGCCTGTGGCAGGGTTATAGGTGTTAACGGTTTTTCTGTTGTCTTGTCTGATTTGGCGCTGTGGCTGTGACATTGGGATATCCTTTGCTTCGTTCGTGTTCATCTTTGGGGGCTAGGTGTACAACACCGCACAGCGCTTTTAGTTCCGCTAACGGGCTTTTCAAAGAATAGACACAAAAGGTATCGCCTTCTGTTTTTCGAAAGGCTAGAATTCTGCGCATGACAGAGAATAAACCCATTTTGATTTTCCAGCTCCGCCCCGAAGATGTGACGGCAGACAGCGAGTATGCCTGCATCATGAAGTATGGAGGTCTGCGTGAAGACGATACATGCCGCATGCGCATCCATACGGACGGCATCCCCGAAGACCTGAACCTTGACGACTATGCCGCCATCATTGTCGGCGGCAGCCCGTTCGATCTTACGACACCTGCGGACCGAAAGACCGATATCCAGAATAAAATCGAGGCTGATTTCAGGCGCTTGTTGAAAGAGGTTGTTGACCGTGACTTTCCGTTTCTAGGAGCATGTTCGGGTAACGGCCTGCTCGGCAGTTTTCTGGGCGCGCCGATGTCCCGCAAATACAGCGAGCCGATCTATTGCACCAATGTACAGATCACGGATGCGGGCAAGCAGGATAAATTGCTGGAAGGGTTTCCCGATGAAATCGATGTGCTGCTAGGGCACAAGGAAGCTGTTGATGAAACGCCCGAAGGGGCAACGCTGCTCGTGAAGGGCCATGTATGCCCCGTGCAGATGTTCCGTGTAGGCAAGAATGTTTACGCGACGCAATTCCATCCCGAAGGCGATGCCGATGAATTCAAGCTGCGTATTGATGTCTATAAAGACCACGGCTATTTCGAGCCGCACGAAGCCGAAGAGCTTAAAGAAAATGTCAGTCGCGTACCGACACCCCATGCGCAGGAAATTCTACAAAGATTTGTCGCCTACTATTACGGCGGAAGACGCTAAGAGCGCTTTTTTCGCGCATAGTTAGGATATCTGCCTCTCAATAACGAAAAATTAATAATAAGCCCTTACTATTATGTAAATTAGGGGGCTTTGTGGCTGATTTCGATTGGAGACGATACGTAAACGTAAATGGTGAAGGGCCAACCGCAGACGCGGTGGAGCAGGCTCTTGACGAGTTTGCCAGCACGCCTGAAGGCCAGCAATTAATGCGAGACGCCTATAGCGGCACACCGGGTGCTTTTGAAAAAGTCGACATCGATCTCGCTGACATTCCCGATGGCATACGGGGCCTGTTCGGAGATGCCTACGTTGAAAGAGGCACGAATGATATAAAAATCAATGCTGACGGCAGCGATATGCGATATCCGGATGTCGACGGCAACTTCCACGATATGACCATACAACGCATGCTGCATCATGAATTGGTGCATGTTGCGTACCATGACAAACTCAGCCTCGGGAACGAACAAGACGCCATAGACAGAACCAATGAATATATGAGCCAATATTACGGGGAGCCGCCGAATGAATTGGGCAAGTGGGCTGAGCAACACGAAGAGAGGGGCTCGACACTCGCCGAGGCATATGCGGAACTTCGTCAAGGCGGGTCTACAGGATGGGATATCAGCGATGATTACAACGGTCCGGAAGTAGACGCTGTTAGAGGCAGAGGCTTCAACATTCGCGCCGACTTCGAAAACAATGCATTTGAGGGCATTGATCTGGTCCTACTTGATGATTCCCCTGCACTCCAGACAGGCTTGTCGGTTGACGAGATCATGTTTACCGGCGAGATGCTCAATGCTTCCGAAGTGAGGTTTGATGAAGGTTATAATTTCGAAATGTTTGATAGCTTTGAAGTTGCCGACATACAAAGACTGCTTGGCGACGATCAGCCGGGATACGATCAGACAACCCCTCTATACGACAACCAGAACGCCTTCACTCTGACTTAAAGCTCTGTTCATACTAAAATCTAAAAAAGTGATTTATCAGGCCGCCTCTTCAATATTCTGACCGTCCGAATTAATCAGAACCACTCTGTTCCGGCCGTTTTCCTTCGCCCTATAGAGCATTTCATCAGCGTTGGAGAGCATTTCATTGATCGTCTCCTCATCAGGGGTGCAGGAATAGATACCCACACTGACCGTGTAGGATAATTCCTTTGCTTTTCCGGCTTTGTCGATATAGCTGCACGGCGATTCAGCCACCGCCTCACGAATGCGGTTTATGACGCTGTATGCGTCCTCATCGTCGGTTGAACGGACCAGCATAATGGCAAATTCCTCGCCACCGATACGCCCTATAATATCGCCGCGGCGCACGCGCATTTTTAGCTGGTTGGCAAAATGTGTGATCACGGCATCGCCGACATCATGGCCATATGTATCGTTAATGGATTTAAACTTATCCAGGTCCATAAGCGCCATGGCGACGGGTGTCTTGTCGCGTCTGGCTTGCGAAAGCTCGGCCGTTGCCTGGTTGATAAAGGCGCGACGGTTTTTCAAACCCGTAAGCGGGTCTTGCAACGCTTGCTCAACCAACATTTTGTGATAGTTGTGAATGCGGTTGATCAGAGGCCTGAAAATCAAAAGGGCTTCCAAGACCAGCACGAGCAAAATAACAACAATCCCGCCAATCTGCAGGCTATGGTAAAAATCGATCTTATCGAGCGTTGCCTGCCTGTATTTATCCAACGCGACATCAAGGCCTGCGATGATTTCCCTGCCTTCCAGCTGGTCCATATGCCTTTTCACATTGGTACATATAACCCGCGCCTCGTCATACTGCATATCCAGAATCGCACAATGCGTGGCGGCGTTGGTATACGCATTCATTTTTTTATTCAACTCAAAAACCTTGCCGTAGAACACATCTGTTAATTCGACATTGATCGTTTCTGCGGGTTGGATTTTTCCCCGTATTATCTGAACACTGGCTTGGATTTTCAGCAGGCTGTCACGCAGTCGGGATTGGTCAACGTCGCTTTCATGTTCGGCAAAGCTTTCAACCTGATAAGGCAGCCGTTGGATCAAAGTTCTCGTGCGGCTCAAATGATAGGTAACTTCCGAGGTTTCGGTCAGTTGCTCCATCAAAAGATTGGTTGAAAGATGGATGCCGACCGAAAACAGACCAATAATCGCAAACGCGATCAAGTACGCGAATGTCAGCGCCTTGGCAGGACTTTTTGTTTCTGAATCCAGCTTATTGTTATAAATGGAGCGGATCATGCAATATCAATTTTCTTAAGCAGTTGTGTATTGGACGGCCGAAAAGGCTTGTAGTTTTAATATATCACCATTTGCTGCAATACCGTAACTATACATTTTGAAAAAATTATATCCCATAGACAAATGCTCTACTCCGTCCTGATGCTTTCCATGTCGATATTCAGCCGCTTGCTGAAAATCTTTTGCTTAGAGCGTTTCTTAATAATCCTTTACGAGCAAAACAACTGTTTGTGACGACTTGATCTTTTTATCCAAGAGATAAGATAAAGTGACTTCCTGAGCATGTGACAGGTTGCCGATGACGGCCTGATCAAGCTCTATGCCCAAATCCTGTATTTTTCCGTTTTCATGAATAAGCGCAAACTGGTTTGTATTTTTATCATACTCCACCCACTCTATGCGGGATTGAATGGGCTGATCGTGAACAATCAGAACTTCGCCGTTTGGATTCGTAAATATCCCGCATTTCATTTCCTCATAGAGGTTTTCAAGAACGGGATTTTCATGCTCATCGCCAACCATAACAAAGCCTGTGTTTAAAATACGCCTTTCTATTAAATCACATTTTAGCGGGTCTACCGTCTTGTTTAAAAGTTTAGGGGTAATGAGGGGTCGTTTGTGTAACAGTCTGCTCAGGTGTCAGCGGCGCGCCTTGACCTATAGAATCAGGAATGAGATCGGAAGCTACGGGGATCCCTGCCGCAACAACGTCTTCGACAGGAAGACTGCCGGTATAGGTAGAACCGTCAACAGAGAAGTCTTGGTTTTGTGGATCGGGTGTTGCGTCATCCCCTTGGTTTGGAAAAGATCTCTCTTTAATATATTCGTTCAACAGTTCCGGATTTTCTTTTAACGGATCGTCCTCTTTCAAAAACCATCCCGTCCATGATTCATCATACGCCGTCACATATGCTGCTATCTCCGGATGGTTTTCCGCGAAGGCCGCGGGGTCGCTCTCCGAAGCGGCCAGACGACGTACATATTCCAGCCGATCATCCACGGGGATAGTGCTGAGCATGAAATCAATGTTTTCCGGATCGGAAAGCAAGCTATCCATTTCGCCGACCAACTCCTGCCTGATGGCTTGCTTTAAGTTGCGAATGGTTGTTGAGGGGTTCGAGGAACTGGTTTCCACCTCTATGCCCATGGCCCTTGCTTGCGCCAGTGTTTGCTGCAAATTCCCACCATAAACGTAACCTTCTTTATGGCTGTACCCTAGCCTCGAAGCATCTTTGTACAGTTCGTTCAGATTTATGGCATCGTGTAGAGATTCAGGCTGCCCTTCGATTGTATCGGGCAGCTGACGTCTGGCTTCCCAGAGCATATCGGCGCGTGCCGAATTGCCCGGAAACATACTCATAGACAGTGTTTGAAATTGTTCTTCCGACAAGTGCGGGGCATGTTCATCCGCCCAGTCTTTAAAATCTCTTCTGGCCTTGCCCTCGGCGAAACCAGTCAAAATGATTGAAATCCCCGTAGGGTCGGCTGTACTGACCGCTAGATCGCCGTACAAAAGCTGTTCAGTATCTTGGTTTAACTCAAGATACGTTTCATAGGCTTCATCGCTTAACACACCCTGACTGTTCAAAGTTGACGCGTAATCTCTTTGGGCCGCGTGCGCTTGTCCCGTTAACAACAAACTCCCCGCACCAATGGCCACGCCTACTCCGGTTATGTTGGCGCCCAGCCTGCCTGCTTTTGCCAATCTGGAAATATCTTTTACCGTTTCGGCGACCTCCGTAGCTTTAGTGAGGCCTTTGGACTTGACCGCGTCCAGCCATTCTCCGGCCTGAATGCGATTAAAGCCTTTTACTGCAGCCTCGCGAATGTCCTGAGCATGCGAGGAGATGCGTTCCGCCCACTCCGAACTTTCTGCCAATGTCGGCGCCTTTATTCTCTCCGCTGCCTCTGCTCTTGGTACGCCCGTCGCGTCTGCTAATTTATTTCGAAAAAACTTAATTTGAGATCGAAACTCTTTTGCCGCCTGATTTTCGTTGAGCGGACGTCCTGATTTGGAAACAGGAACACCATCAGCGTTGAGTTTAGGCTCCCGATAAAAAGTCCCTGCAAAATTATCCGGTCCTGTAGCACCACTGATCAATTTTCCCGCCTCGTCAAATTGAGGGTCTTGCAGCTGGTTAGGATTAAAAACGAGGATACTTTGCGTTTTTTCATTAAAAAACGTAACAGAGCCGCCCCTGCTCGGATCACTCGATGTATTCACCATAAACCGGGTGTCAGGGTCGTTTAGCATGTCCCGAATGCGGGATGTGAGGTCATCTAAGGTAAGCTTGTCGGGGCCAAAATCATTGAGATGGCCCGAACCACCGGTTGCACCGCTGATATGGCCATATATGCTTTGCGCCAAAGTCTCTATTTGTTCAGGCGTTAACCCGTCCATTTTCACACACCCATCAATTTATTTTTTTAACCCGCTCTTTTTGTTTTTTTAGCAGGCATTACTTTTTAAAATTATGTTGGTCCGTTGCCGACGTCATCCGGCTTAAAACCAGTATCTTCCCAATCGGAATATTGATCATACAAATCATGTAGGAAGTCATTCATTTCGGGGTTTAAGTCTGCTTGCCTTCCACCGTAATAAATAAAACTCGTATAGTCGTCCCACTCTTCATCATTCATGGGAATTGTCACAGGGTCCTGACCCGAACTCTCATATTCTTCCAATTTTGCAATGATGCTGACAAGTCGTTCAGGGGACGATGTGAGTTGCATATTATAATCAATAGAGCTTGGCGTATCGCGCATGGTTCGGAAGGCATCGAGGACAA
>JAESRE010000057.1 GCA_016764775.1 Alphaproteobacteria bacterium | reverse complement strand
AACGTCGCGGCCGTCCCTGAGACTCTCGATGTACCGCGCGCCGGTCATAGCACCCTTGGCGGCGGTGATGTCCAAGGCCATCGTCCATGGAGACTGCAGGCGCAGCAGCAGCCACAACTGTGCCGCCGCCTTTGCTGACGCGGATGGCTTTGTCGCCGTCGGCCACTTCAATTTCGTTTAGCCCCGTTTCATCCAGAAGGTCGGCAAGCTCTTTAATCGCTTTTGAATCGATTTTCATATGTGAGGGATCTTTGTTGTTATTGATTAGTTTTGATTACTAGAGTTTAGCCAGTATTTCAAGGGCGAGTACATACCCCTCAACGCCTTTACCTGCAACAACTTTTTTGGCTAACGGCTCTATATAAGAGATATGGCGGAATTCCTCGCGTGTTTTCGGGTCTGAAATATGAACCTCGATAATGGGTATATCCAGTAATTTCAGTGCATCATGGATCGCAACGGAGGTATGCGTATAGGCGGCAGCGTTAATAATCACACCGTCAACAGCGTCCCGTGCATCCTGAATCCACGTGACCAGCTCGCCTTCATGGTTGGATTGACGGAAATCGATGCTTTGCCCGAGTTCCTGCGCTTTTTCAAGGCACATGCCCTTCACGTCATCCAGTGTTTTATCACCGTAGATTTCAGGCTCGCGCAGGCCCAGCATGTTCAGATTCGGCCCGTTGAGAATCAGGATGTTCAAGGCATCTCTCCCGGTTTGACGACCTTGACCGTAATCTCGCGGTTATTTTCATCATCGAAATGCAATGTCATGGGGAATTCTGTTCCGGCTTCCAGCGGGGCTTTCAAGCCGAAAAGCATGATGTGGTGGCCCATAGGCTCCAGTGTCAGAACATCGTTGTTCTTGATCTCGTAGCCATCGACTTCGCGCATCATCATCACGTCACCGTCTGCAATATGCGTATGCAACTCGACACGCTCAGCCACGTCGGTGTGCGCTTTGGTCAGGAATAATTGCGGCGCGGTGTAGTTCTCGGGCTTACCCTCTTCTACACGGTCTTCACGATGAATAGTCATGAACACGGCCCCGTTTTTCTGCACGGATGTTGTCGCATAGGCATATGCGCCGTCAATGGTCAGGGCGTCATGCTCTTCTGCTGTCGCAAAACCCGCACTCACGAGTACCAGGCCGATAATCATCAGAATGTGTTTCATGGTAAAAAACCTTTAAATGTTGAACCGAGAATATACTTATAGCGTTCTGGCGGTATCAAACAAGTTTCCAATCAACTGACTGGACGGCAGGGGACCGTTGATATGGACGAGGAGTTTGCCGTCAACCAGCATAGTCGGCAAAACGCGGACTCTGAGACTGGCAAGGTTTTGAAGGTTTTTCTCCAGCTTTTCGTCAATCTCGGGGTTTTGCATGTCCTGTTCAAGCTTTACGCTGTCCATTTCATGCTCCAGAGCAAAGTTGGAGATAAAATTCTGATCAATCACGCGGTAATCGGTGATCATCGCTTGGTGCGCTTCCTTGAATTTACCCTGCTTGGCCGAGGCATACACTAATCTGGCAGCATTAACGCTGGGGTCATCCAGCCCTTTTGACGGTATCGGACGCGGAATAAAGCGCACATTGCCGTCATCCTCGATCGCTTTGGTAAGCAGAGGATTCAAATTACGGCACGCCGCGCAGGAATAATCGATATACACGACAACCGTGACATCCGCATCATCCGTGCCTTCGGGAGCAATAATGAAGTTTTCTTCGGCAGTTTGTGCATAGGACAGCGCCATAGCTGTTTTGGCACTGTCATAGATAAGATATCCGCAGCACAGAAGTATCAGTGCTAGAAAAATGCGATAAAGCATAAGGTATTAGCCACCATCCGTGTCTTTTTTGCGTTCTTCGGCAATGGCGTTTCTCAGCCCGTCTTCACCGACATAACCGGGAACAAAGGTATCACCGACGATAAAGGCAGGCGTACCGCTCACGCCGATCTCACGACCGACTTCGCTGACACGGTCCAGCTCTTTTTCAATTTCACCACTGGCAATATCGGCTTTGGCTTTCTCGACGTCCAACCCGACATCTTCAGCGATTTTCTCCAGATTTTTCTCGTCCTTGGCGCCGCGATGTTCCATGACGGCTGTGTGAAACTCGAAATACTTATCCTGTTTGTGTGCTGCCAGCGCCCATAGAGCGGCAGTTTTCGATGTAGGACCCAAAATCGGCATTTCCTTGAACACAAATCTTACATTCGGATCGTCTGCGGCGATTTTCTGGATGTCCGGCAAGGCGCGCTTGCAGTAGCCGCAGTTATAGTCGAAAAACTCGACAACAGTGACATCGGCGTCAGGATTACCGATAGACGGTGCATCCGCGCGGGTCAGATATTCTTTATTATCGACGATTTTTTCAGCCGCTTGCTTTTTCTGGCTCTCGGCTTCCTGAGCACGGTAAGCATCAATGGCGTCGATGACAGCTGACGGGTTTTCTTTCAGATATTCCTGAATGATCTCGCCGATCGCCTCCTTTTGGGTTTCGTTAAAGGCGTCTTGGGCGTGTGCCTGCACGGCGGAAAGACCCGCAACACCCGTAATCAGTGCAGAGCCAAGTAATAGCTTGTTTTTAAAAAGACTTGTCATTCAAATTCTCCCGTTTCAAGTCGTTGGACGGCTTATAATCAATATTAGCCCATATCGCGTTGCGATAAAGTAAATTCGCACAAAATTTCAAAAAGTTACGCAGAAAAACCGGATTAAAGCTGTTCCAGGTTATTGATATGATTGAGAATATCCTTGGCTTTAATCCACTCGCGGCTGCCCGTCTCAAACCCGCTCAGTGCGGCTTCGGCCTGTGCCTTGGCATACGGCAAACGGCGTTGCAGGACGGCCTCTTCGGCCAGATGCAACTTGGCGAGGCTTTCTTTCCCCATACGGCCGTAAGCGGTCGCCAACAGGCGGTGTACGCGTGTCGAATTCTGTTCTTTGATAATTGCACGCTCAAGATGTCCGATCGCTTCCTGCTGCGTGTCCTGGCTGTCGCTGCTTTCCATCAGGGCGTGGGCCAGCGCGATACGGATAAGCGCCGCATCGGGAAGAAGCTGTACGGATTGCTGATAATAGGGAATGGCTTCCTTCACACGCCCGAAATCCACCAGCATCTGCCCTTTGAGTTCCAGATAATACGGATTGTTTTGATCGCTTTCGATCAACGCATCAATCAGGCGCAAAGCCGTCGGGATGTCATTCATGCGGTAGGCGGCAATAGCGCGGGCATATTGCGCGGGCACGGATGTATCGCTGTCCGGATAGGCCGTATGGATACGCTCGGGGTTAATAAAGCCCTCAAGCTTGGCTTTCATCATCGCATGCTGCGTGACCCAACGTTCGGGCAAAGGCTTATTCTTGTCTTCGCTTTTGGCAATCAACACATCCACCGCTTCAATACGTTTAACGGTCAGCGGGTGGGTGCGGACATATTCACTTTGCTGTGAAGCGGGCAAAAGCTCCTGTCCGCTCAGTTTTTCCAGAAACGTAGATAATCCTGTCGGGTTGATGCCTGCACCGTCCATGTAACGGAATGCGGCTTGGTCGGCGCTGGATTCCGCAACACGCGTATGGGCCAGAAACCGTCGTCCCGCCACGTTTTGTGATCCGCCGATAATCGCGCTGGCTGCGCCGCCTTCTCCGGTCAGCACGGCAACACCGATTCCCAGAACGGCACCGAGAATACTTTCATAGGATGCACGTTCATAGGCCAGACGTGTGGAAATCAGGTGACCGCCGGCAATGTGGCCCATTTCGTGCGCCATTACGCCGATCACTTCGCCGGGGTTTTCACTTTTCGTGATCAGCCCTGTATAGAAGAAAATATTGGCCCCGCCCGCAACAAAGGCGTTGATCTGGTCACTTTGCACCAGAACGATATTCACGTTGTTTTCACCGATATTGGAAACTTTCAAAAGCGGTTCCGACCACTCTTGCAGAATGTTTTCAATCTCTGTGTCGCGAATGATTGAAAGCCCGCCTTGCTGGGCCTGAATTGTCTGAACGGGCCAGACGAGTATCGATAAAAATACCAAAGAGCATACTGCCCGTTGTATCTTTGCTTTGAAGTTTGCCGTCATATGTCGCATCATAAGATGTTATTTGGGTCAAATAAACCTGAAGTTCTAGTCCTTATACGTATTATTTATGTCTTTCATTCTAAATTGGATTGATCTTATTTGGCTGCCGATCGGTTTGGTGGCGCTGCAAAAACAACATCGCGCATGGGGTGCGGCGTTTTTTATTGCCTGCATGATCATGATGCGCCTGCAGGTTGAACTGATCCAGTCTACAGGGTTCGAAAACGGCTTCACGGGCTTTGTGCAAATGGATGTTCACGTGCGCGGCCAGATCGTATACACGCTGTTTTACATTCTCTACATTGTGCTGGCGGTCTATTCGCCGGGCACAAAGGGGACGATCTTCATGGCGGCGACCCTATCCCTGTTTTTTGGCGCTATGTTGACCTCTATGGTAGTAATGTCGATATAAAGGACCGATATGAGACGCAACAAAGCCAAAGAAAAAGTCAAAACCGCAAAAGGGCGTAAAACCGCATCAACCAACTGGTTGAAACGCCAGATCAACGACCCTTACGTGGAAAAAGCCAAAAAGGAAGGCTATCGAGGCCGTGCGGCATACAAGCTCGTCGAGATGAACGAGAAGCTCGATATCCTGAAAAAAGGACAGGTTATAGTCGATCTGGGCGCCGCGCCGGGCGGCTGGTGTCAGGTCGCAACCGAAAAAGGCGCGAAGGTTGTCGCGCTGGACTTGCTGGAAATGGATGAATTGACGGATGTTGATTTCATTCAGATGGATTTCATGGATGACGACGCACCCGAACGTTTGAAAGATATGATCCGCGCCTATAATGACGACGGGCTGGCGGATTGCGTATTGTCCGATATGGCGCCGAATACGACCGGCCATAAACAAACCGATCATTTACGCATCATGGCGGTCGTAGAGGCCGCATACTGGTTTGCCAAGGAAGTATTGAAGCCCGAAGGGGCCTTCATTGCCAAAGTGTTTCAGGGCGGGGCACAGAACACATTGCTGGCCGAAATGAAACGGGACTTCAAAACCGTCAAGCACATGAAACCACCGGCCAGTCGTAAAGAATCTTCAGAACAATACCTGATCGCGACGGGCTTTAAGGGCTAGTGCACAGGCCCGAATTCTTCAAAGCGGCGTACTTTTTCGATTAATGGTACTTCATCACGCGTGGAGATAATTACGGTCGGCGTATGGGCTTTCTCATCCGCCATGGAGCTTTCTACGCCCGCTTGACGCGCATTGAGTAGAACGCACATCTCGATCCCGCCCAGACGGCTCAGAACGGATTTCATCGCCTTGTATCCGGAGGTATTCCGCAGCGGGTCATAGCCATCGATCATATCCGCATCATCCAGACTGTAAACTTGCGATACGGGGCCTTGTGCACATTCCAGATCGACAATCAACGTGCTGTCAGCCTCGGTACAATCCAGAACGGTAACATCGTAATCTGCAGCCTGCGCACCAAACTCCTTGAGAACATCCTGCTGGATGCGCTCGGCCAGAATATGTTTCCACCAGTTATCGTAATCCAGCCTGATATGCGACAGGTCGGCAGTAATATGAACCAGTGGCCCGTGCCTTTCCGTCATATCTTTGATTGTGGGAATAATACCGTTCGCTATGGTCGTAAATTCATTGTCCATGGCTTGCAGCGTGCTGCGGAAAGCCCAGACTTCTTCTTCGGTTGGTTGGACGGCCTGGCGAAAGGCATCCGTATACTCAATAATACTCATAGTGTCCCTGTTTTTCGTAAAATAAGCATTATTAGCAAAAGATTTCAAGTCTTTGCGTTACAAAGCTTTACATCTGTAGAATTTCCGCTATAACTCTCATGCAAATTCAAACACTGGCTAAGAAAGAATTTGCGCCATGTCGAAAATTAAAGATCCCACAAAAATCATAGAGGCTTTGACCTTTGACGACGTCCTGCTCGTGCCGGGCGCATCCGAAGTGCAGCCTACCGAAGTCCAAACGGCGACACGCCTTACTCGTGAAATTACCCTGAATATTCCCATCCTCTCCTCCGCGATGGATACGGTCACCGAAGCACAGATGGCCATCGCAATGGCGCAGAATGGTGGTATCGGTATTCTCCACCGTAATATGGAGATCGAGGCACAGGCCAACGAAGTCCGCAAAGTTAAACGTTTTGAATCCGGCATGGTGGTCGATCCGATTACCATTTCCCCCGATGCAACATTGGAAGACGCTCTGTTCCTGATGCGCGAAAACAGCATCTCCGGTATTCCGGTCACGGAAAAATCAGGCCGCCTTGTCGGTATCCTGACCAACCGCGATGTACGCTTTGCCGAAAACCCGATGCAACCGGTCAAGGAACTGATGACCTCCGAAAACCTGATCAAGGTATACAACACCGTTGATAAGGAAGAAGCTAAACGCCTGCTGCACAAAAACCGCATTGAAAAATTGCTGGTGGTTGACGATGCCGAAAAATGTATCGGTCTGGTCACAGTGAAGGATATCGAAAAATCGCAAGCCTTCCCGTACGCAACAAAAGACAGCCATGACCGTCTGCGCGTTGGTGCGGCTGTTGGTACAGGCGATGTGAATGGCGTAGAACGTGCTTCGGCGTTGGCCGCCGCCGGTCTGGATGTTGTGGTCGTCGATACGGCCCATGGTCATTCCCGCGCAGTGTTGGACACGGTCGAACGTATCCGTAAACAAAACCCCGATCTGCAAATCATGGCGGGTAACGTCGCTACAGGTGACGGCGCTCTCGCACTCATCAAGGCGGGTGCGGATGCCGTGAAGGTCGGTATCGGTCCCGGTTCCATTTGTACAACCCGCGTTGTTGCCGGTGTCGGTGTGCCGCAGCTCACGGCCATTATGAATGTTGTCAAAGCCACATCGAAAAAAGACATTCCCGTTATCGCCGATGGCGGTATCAAATATTCAGGCGACTTTGCCAAAGCCATCGCTGCCGGCGCGGACGCTGCCATGATGGGCGGTGTGTTCGGCGGTACGGATGAAGCGCCGGGCGAAGTGATCCTGTATCAGGGCCGCTCTTACAAATCCTATCGTGGTATGGGCTCCGTCGGGGCCATGGTCAAAGGGTCTGCCGACCGTTATTTCCAGGCAGGTGTAACCCAGTCCAATAAGCTGGTCCCCGAAGGCATCGAAGGCCGCGTCCCTTACAAAGGGCCTGTGGGCACCGTTATTCACCAGATGGTTGGCGGTTTACGCGCCGCTATGGGCTATACGGGCAGCACCTCGATTCAGGAAATGAAGGAAAACACGGAATTCATGCGCATGACAGGTGCAGGCTTCAAAGAATCTCACGTCCATGATGTGACGATCACCCGCGAAGCCCCGAATTACCGTACCGAGAGTTAATTTACCATAAGCTTGCATTTTTCATAATATGCTGTTATAACACCTGCCTCTAATGTAAAAAAGTTGAGCAGGTGCAGGTATGACCACCGTTACGGTCATCGGTAAAAACAGCAATCTGGCGCAGTTTCTGGCGAAAAAACCCGAAACGGCCGATTGGGTATTTATGTCTCACGAAGACGTGAAAACGCGTGAGGCCGAAATCCGCTCCAGCGATGTGGTCATCAATTTTGCCGTCCATCCCGATGTTGTCGCCAAAGGCGAAGTCACCCCCGAAACCGATCTGGATTCTCAACTGGCTGAAATGCTGGCCGATACGCCCGCACATTTCATCATGGCCAGCTCCCGCAAAGTTTATGGCGAGCACCCCGAGCAAGCGGAAATCACGGTTGAAAGCGCATTAAGCCCCGAAGATCCATACGGTGCGGCCAAAAAGCAGATTGAAGACAATGTCCGCGCTCGCATGCCCGAAGACCGTCTAACGGTTCTGCGCCTGACCAATATTGTCGGCTGGAACCATAAAGACTTATCGCAAAAAGGGTTCGCGGGTTTCGTGTTCAACGAAATGTGCGCAAAGGGCGGCACGGTCGAACTTGAATATGACCCTGATTGTCTGCGCGACTTTCTGCCGCAGGACAAATTCTGTGAAGTCATGATCGCACTGGCCGATAATCCGAAAAGCGGTACGTTTAATCTGGGCTCCGGCCGCCCGATGCAGGTTGGCAAGCTGGTGACCGCATGGACGTCAGGCTTCGGCGGCGAAGGCATGATGCTGGTCGACCGCGATCAGGAACGCTATCAGGACTTTTACCTCAACAGCGACCGTATCTATAACTCCACGGGCGTATCCGCCATGAGTGAAGACGACATCATCGACACGCTGAAAGCCGAAGGCCGCGCCTTATATGACTGGCGCTATCCGGAAGGCATGGCCTCCGACGCCGATGAACTTGTCTGGGGCCTTGGCTAAGCAGCGCCACATACGCTTTTCCGCCTCTTCGCTTTTTATTATCTTTCTTATCGCTTCTCTGATAGTGTCGCGGCGAATTTAGAGGATAACCGATGAAACCCGCATCCCGTATTGAAGCCACTATAGAAGTCCTGACCCGCATTCAGGACCAAACACGTGTCCCGATGGACAGCGTGGTCGGCGATTATATGCGCCAACGCCGCTATATCGGCGCCAAGGACCGTAAGGAAATCGCCGAACGTGTCTATAACATGATACGCGCCCATGCACGCTTGGGCTGGTGGCTTGTGAAAGTCGGCGCGCAGGATACGCCGCGTGAACGTGTAATTGCATGGTTGGCGTTGGGCGAGCAGATTGATGCCGCACGCGCCAAGGAATTGTTCGACGGCAGCAAATATGCGCCCGAACCGCTTAATGATAAGGAAGCCAAACGCTTTGCGCACCTCGAAGGGCGCTCTTTCGATCATCCCGACATGCCGGTAGACGCGCAGCTCGAATGCCCGCCTGCATATGCAGAGTCACTCAAAACCTATTTCGGTAAAAATTACGAGGCCGAGATGGCGGCGTTTCTCGAACCCGCAACACTGGACTTACGGGTAAACACGTTCGTCCTGACACGCGAAGAAGCCGCCAATTCATTGAAAAAAGATGGTGTAGCAACCACAGAAACACCGTATTCACCGTGGGGGCTGCGCTGTAATGAAAAGGCCTATCTCGCCAAGACAAAGGCGCTGACCAAGGGACATGTCTCCATTCAGGATGAAGGCTCACAGATGATTGCGTATCTATGTGATGCACAGCCGGGCGGACAGGTACTGGACTATTGCGCGGGCGCAGGTGGTAAAACGCTGGCGCTGGCCGCGATGATGAAGCGCAAAGGGCGCATTGTCGCCATGGATAACGATGAAAAGCGCCTGATGAAGGGTAAGCAACGCTATAAAAAATCAGGACTTGCCGACATCATCGAGGTTCGTCCTCTGGATGAAAAGGGCCGCAAATGGGTGAAGCGCCAGAAGGGCAAATTCGATGTCGTCCTCACCGATGTACCGTGCAGCGGAACAGGCACATGGCGCCGCAATCCTGATATGCGCTGGAACACATATGGCCCCGAACTGGCTGAGCTGATTGAAATCCAGAAAGACATTCTGGAACGCGCATCGAAATTGGTAAAAGAGAGCGGACGGCTGGTCTATGCCACGTGTTCGTTGTTGCCAGAGGAAAACGAACAACAGGTCGACGCGTTCTTGAAGGATAATCCTGATTTTGAAGCGCAGGACGTTCCCGAAGAGCTGGGTAAGCGGTATATGCGCCTTACGCCGCACCGTCATAACACGGACGGTTTCTTTGCCGCTGTATTAATGAAAAAATCCGAAGGGTCGGAAGCCGCTTAACCTGCGTGCGCGCCCAATTCATCGTGAGGAGGTTGCCAGCCTTCGGCCTGCAGCATAGCTTCGCCTTTGCTGAGCAGTCCCTGAAGCTGACTGTCCAGACCGACAACCAGATCGGTTGCTCTCAACATCCGCGCTGCTTGCGGGCCGTGGTTTGTGTGACGCTTTAGGAAATTCGCAAACCCTTCAGGCAATTGAACGCCGTGGTCATTGGCTACTCTCTCAAAGGCGGTTGGACCCATTGTTTTCGTGTCCATAAGAAGCTGGATCTCGTCCACTTTCGATGCAATGTCGCTTATCACGGACTGGCCGTGCTCGGTGGTGACGGCGCGGCTGAGTTGGTCGGCTTTGGCCATCATCAAGAATCTGGATTTTTCTGGCGTATAGTCGACACGGTCCATCAGGGTTTCACCGTTTTTGACTTCACTTCCGGCATTCAATCTGACGCATGTCAAAATGTCGTCCGCACGGTAAGCATTAAAAATGGCCTGTGTGCGTTGTTCCGGCGCATCATATTCGGTCTGGCTGGCTTCCACGAGTGCCTTGATCAGTGCAAAATCCTGATCAATATCCTCACTGCCTTCAGAAAGGCCTAGAATTTCAAGAGCCTGTGGCTCCATATCTTCGAATGTAATGCTCATGCTTTTAGTATTCCCTGTTTTAAATTTTGCAGTAATTTACCCTACTTATAAAATTATGTAAAGTTTTGATGCTACAGATAAGAAAAAGCCCCGTATTTCAGGGGCTTAACTTAATTCTGATTAGTTTTGGACCGGTTAAGCCGCTTTAGCCGCTTCGGATTCTTCGCGCATATGTTTGGCGGCTGTCACCATGTTTTTCAGCGCGTCTTTCACTTCCGGCCAGCCACGAGTTTTCAGACCGCAGTCAGGGTTCACCCAGATCTGACGCTCATCCAGCACCTTCTTGGCTTTTTCCAGCAAGGCTGTCATTTCATCAACGCTTGGAACACGAGGGGAGTGAATGTCGTAAACGCCCGGACCGATCTCGTTCGGGTATTTGTAATCAACAAACGCATCCAGCAATTCCATCTGTGAACGGGAAGTCTCGATAGAGATCACATCCGCATCCATCGCGCCGATGGAGTCAATGACGTCATTGAACTCGGAGTAGCACATATGTGTGTGGATTTGTGTTTCATCCTCAACACAGCAAGATGTCAGACGGAAGTTCTCGACCGCATTGTCGAGATATTCTTTCCAGTCATCACGACGCAGAGGCAAACCTTCACGGAAGGCCGCTTCATCGATCTGGATCATCTTGATGCCGGCTTCTTCCAAATCGGACACTTCGTCGCGGATCGCCAAAGCAATCTGACGGGCTGTGTCGTTACGTGGCTGATCGTCACGAACAAAGGACCATTGCAGGATCGTGATCGGGCCTGTCAGCATGCCCTTCATAATCTTGTCTGTCTGGCTTTGTGCGTATTTGGACCAGTCGACAGTCATCGGGTCAGGGCGGGAAACATCACCGAAAATGATTGGTGGTTTCACACAACGTGAACCGTAGGACTGAACCCAGCCGAATTTGGAGAATGCGAAACCTTTCAGTTGCTCGCCGAAATATTCCACCATGTCGTTACGCTCGGGCTCACCGTGAACCAGAACATCGATATCGGCTTCGTGCTGGAATTCCACGACTTCGCGGATTTCTTTTTCCATGGCTTCTTTGTAAGCCTGCTCGTCGATATCGCCTTTCTTGAACGCGGAACGGGCCTTACGGATGTCCTGCGTTTGTGGGAAAGAACCGATAGTCGTTGTCGGGTACAGCGGCAGGTTCAGCGCTTTGTGCTGAACTTCCTGACGTGTGGCGAAGGCGGATTTACGTTCCTTCATATCGTCACTGATATTCGCGACACGGTCCTCAACGGCACGGTCATGAATACGCGTTGAGGCTTCGCGGGAGTTTTGCGCTTGCTCGCTGGTCGCCAGTTCGGCAGCGATGTTTTCGCGGCCGTCAGTGGCACCTTTGGCAATCGCTGCGATTTCGTCCAGCTTCTGTGTGGCGTACGCCATCCAGCCTTTCAATTCATCATCCAGCTGTGTTTCGGAGTTCAGATCGACAGGTGTGTGCAGCAGGGAACAGCTTGGACCAACGAAAACGCGGTCGGTACCGAGCGCTTCTACAGCCCTCTCGACTTTACCCAAAGAGTCAGCCAGATCGTTTTTCCAGATATTACGGCCGTCAACAACGCCCAGAGACAGAACCTTGCTGTCGCCGATCAATGAAAGGGCCTGCTCGATATCTTTGGCAGGGTCGTTGGCTGTTGTGTTTGCGCGGCCTGAACCACGGCACAGATCGATATGGATCGCATCAACAGGCAGGCTGAACGCCAGCTCTGCATTGTCTTTCAGGGACTCGAAATATGTTGCGACCAGAACTTTCAAACCTTCAGGTTTCTTCAGCTTGTCGTAAGCGGCTTTGATTGTGCCCTGACCGATTTCACACAGGTCGAGAGCAAAAACAGGCTCGTCAATCTGAACCCATTTCGCACCGCGCTCGGCGAGGCCTTCGAGGATCTCGTTGTAAACAGGGATCAGTGTTTGCACGAATTCTTCATGTTTGAAGCCTTCATATTGTGGCTTACCGAGGAATGTGTAAGTCGCAGGACCGACAATCACGGGGCGTGTGTCGATGCCGTGTGCTTTGGCTTCTTCGTATTCGTCAAAGATTTTTGTCGAAGACAGTTTCGGTGTCATGCCTTCTTCAAATTCAGGAACGATGTAGTGATAGTTGGTGTCGTACCACTTCGTCATTTCCATGGCTGTCACGTCAACGCCGTTTTTTTGCGCGCCGCGGGCCATCGCGAAATATGTGTCGAGGTCGATCTTGCCGCCGTCATGCTTGTAGCGGGACGGGATCAGGCCCAGTGTTGTTGTCAGGTCGAGAATTTGGTCGTAATAGGCGAAGTCGTTAGATGGAATGTGGTCCAGACCGGCATCCTTCTGGAGCTTCCAGTTTTGTGCGCGCAGTTCTTTACCGACAGCCAGCAATTCGTCCTTGCTGCTTTTACCCTTCCAGTATGCTTCGACCGCTTTCTTCAATTCGCGCATCGGGCCTATACGTGGAAACCCTAAATTCGTTGCCAATACCATGACTGTAATCCTTCTCAAGTTTTTTAATGCCGCCCACTATAGAGAGCGACGATGTTAAATAAAAGCACCTTTATGGGGGAATAATTTATGCAATCCATGCTGGCGCTTTAGCTTTGTTAACGCGGTGCAAGCTGCAGTAGTCAAATCCCGCGATTGGCCCTAACAAGCCACGCTTTGACGGCAATGTCAACAGTTTGGAAGGGCCTGTGATTTATACAATGATGTAGTTTTTTTCGTCATCTCCGGGATCGAGGGAGAATGTCAGCTGTGAAGGAATGTCTTCCTTGATGTGGTCGGCCCACTGCAAACCCGGATAACGGATTTTTACAGACGCGACAGCCGTACCGAACTGTCCCGCACTCAAAACATCATGACCGCGTGCAAGGTGGTGAAGAAATCCTGCATTACGCGTATCGCCCGCAGCCAATGAATATTTCTGGCCTTTCCATTCCTGAACGGGGATCTCGAAATATTGTCCCATTAGTGACGCACGCACAGGCTGGCTTCCGTCCGACATAAAAACATTCGGTATTCGGTAATCTTGAACCAGACGCCCGAAGAGCTGTTCGGGATCTTCGATATTATCTTCCATGCCGGCAACTACGGCATCGCTGGGCACCATCAGAACATCGGCGCGGGAAATAATTTCATTGGTCCAATCCGCCCGCGTAGGTTCCAGCGGCCAAGCGCTTTGACCCCAGTCAACCACACAGGGCTTATTGTACTTGTTGGCTGCGCGCGCAGCCATGAACCCCATGCGGACCTTGCTGGGATCAATGAAAACGATATCACTCTCAGCAACTTCGCGTTCGATGGTCTCATCCATACCGGCGCTCATACTATGCAATGTGCCTACAACATCTTTGACAATGCTGCGTCCGCCGCCGTGCTCGGTCACGCTATTGAATGCCAGTGCACTCTCGCCGTCTACGGCGTCGATATATTCGATGTCGCTGTCTTTCAGGATTTCGGTTGCCGCCAGATGCGCGAGGCGCGCTCTTAAATTGCTTTTAGGCGGTCTGCCCAAACGGGTAATCAGTTTAACATCCGTGCGGGTGCCGAATGCTTCATCAAGCTTTTTCAAAGCCTGTACGCAGTTACCTGCACCGCCGCCCAAACGTATCTCGGAGCTTTGTGCGGGAACTTTCCCATCTGTCTTGAATGGTGTTTCAGGTCCAAGCACGCGATTGTCATCAACCGTAATAGCGCCAAGCACCAGAATTCGTGGTGTATGTGTACTCATTAAAAAATTAACCCTGTTCTATTTGGGTATTTGAGTACCAAATTTATAACAAATAGTGCAAGATTTTTATTTTATCGGCAAGATTCCCTTGTCTCTGCCGAGTGATGCGCAATATTTGGTCCACTCCATATTCTCAGGCATGTAGCCCAGAATTTCGAGGTCGGAACCGGACACCCATCGCTTGTCCCATTTTTCGTACAAGACGGGTAATTCGTTATCAATATACTCTGCGGGCTGCCCTTCTTGCTCGGCTTCTTTGTAGGCGGCCTGACGGAAAACCTTTGAGCCTTTTTTCAGCTTGTCGAGCTGCGCTTGCGGCTTGTTTTTTTGCGCGGCCGTAATGCCCATAACCTTAAAAATCACCGAGCATTCGGCCAGACTTTTGGATATCGGCTGTTTGTTCTGCGCCAGAGCAGGCGTGCTGATGCTGATTACAAAAAGAGCGAGTAAAAGTCTCATGCGGCCTCCGCTTTATGTCCCAAAGCTTCGCATACTTCCGATGTAATGGGAGCCTTGTTCATGGAATAAAAATGCAGATGTGAAACCCCTTTCGATACAAGGTCCTCTGCTTGCAAAATCAGAATATCGGTTGCGACTTTCTGCGCATCCTCTCCGCCGTTCTCAAGCCCTTCGAATTTCTCGTGCAGCCATTGCGGAATAGTCGCATCACAGCGCGCTGAAAACCGTTTGAGGTTTTCAAAATCGTGAATCGGCATCAAACCCGGTTGCATCGGCGTTGTGATTCCGGCCTTTTCACACTGTTCGACAAAATCGAAATACACGTCGTTATCGAAGAAATACTGGGTCGTGATCGCGTCCGCGCCCGCATGGCATTTCTTTCTTAAATGCTCGATATCCGCATCCAGTGTCGGCGCATCGGGGTGTTTTTCGGGATACGCACCGACTGTCACTTTGAAATCGTTCTTTTCCTTGATGGCTTCGATAAAGTCATAGGTATAGGCGTAATATTCATCACCGAGAAAATCATCGAAGCTTGTGCCTTTGGGCAAATCGCCGCGCAACGCCACAATGTGGTGCACGCCGTTATCCCAGAGTTTGCCGAGATATTCATCCAGATCGGCCTTGGTGGTGCTCAGGAACGACAAATGCGCGGCCAACGGAATATCCGTCATTGTGCGCATTTTCTGCAAGGTTTCGAGCGTTCCGCCCTTGGTCGAGCCCCCCGCCCCGTACGTACAGGTCATGTATTTCGGACCGTATGCCATCAAGGCCGGCACGGCTTCCCATAGGCTTTCGGCCATGGCGTCATTTTTTGGGGGAAAAAATTCGTAAGAAATCGTCGTTTGGCTCATATTTACCCATTACGCAAAATGACGGGCGATGGCAAGCCGCATTTTATTTTCTCCAATAATGCGCACGCATCTTTACGAAGGGGCTGTTTTGGCGTACATCACTATCATGAAATGGTTTTATCTGGCCCTCTTGCTCTTTATATCATTTTCCGCAGATCACGCATTTGCGCAAAACAAGATGCTCCGCAATCTTGAGCAGCTGGACAAGGCCATGTCCTACAAGGACCGCCCCAAAGGCGAATGGCGTAAATGCAAAAGCGATTCTGATTGCGAGATTTTCCATTTCGGCTGTTACGGCGTCGTCAGCATCAACAAAGAATCCCGCAAAGCCGCCGAGAGATACTATTACGAAAGATTGCATCAGGACCCTCGTGTGATGAATTGCGTCAACATCACCGACAGCGAATACACAGGCGAGATTATTTCCCGCTGCCGCGCCGGTCACTGTGGCGCTTGGCAACATCTGAAATGCCTCGATCCGCCCGAATGCACGATGAAGTATGAGGAAGAATGCACGTACGAGGAACGCACGCATCTGGACGAGGATGAAGACGGCTTTTATGTTCTCAATGAACAGCCCTTCTTCGCACTGTATGACGAGATGTGCGTCGAGAAATGCAAAACCCATTACGTAGAGCGTTTGAAAATGTTCGAGAAATACGACCTCGAACACATCGTAATGGACTGTAAATTCAACGGCGAGACCGTTTTAAAGGACGACAAGAAATACGAACACGATCAGGAAGAATAACCTTTTATGTCAGCCCAGCCCGATATGAGTACCGATAACACCTCCGACGCCCCAGATTTAGAAGTCCACGAACAGCACGAACATATCCTGATCCTCGATTTCGGATCACAAGTCACGCAGCTGATTGCGCGCCGTCTTCGTGAAAGCGGGGTATATTGCGAAATTTGGCCGTTTAACCACGCCGACGAAGACCGTATCAAAGCCTTCGACCCGAAAGGCATTATCCTTTCCGGTGGTCCGTGCAGCGTGCTGGATGATGACGCGCCGTCCGCACCCGACATCGTCTTTGAAATGGGCGTGCCCGTTTTCGGTATTTGCTACGGCCAGCAAACAATGGTCCAGCAACTCGGCGGCAAGGTCGAGGGCGAGCAGTCCCGCGAGTTTGGCCGTGCGACTGTCGAAGTAGTCGATGAATCCAAAATCGCCGCAGGCGTCTGGAGCCCCGGTAATCAGGAACAGGTCTGGATGAGCC
>JAESRE010000056.1 GCA_016764775.1 Alphaproteobacteria bacterium | reverse complement strand
TGGTATCGAGCCGTACTGCAAAAGCTTCTTTTCAACAATCGGCATGAGCAATCAATACGAACAATCTGTATCCTGCGCAAAGGCTGCCGGGCGTATGCTCGCCGTAGCCGCGGGCGGAGAGGTTCCCGAAATGGAGCCCGCTATCGCCAAGCCTTTGGCTATGGCTGCAATGACGGAAACCTACAAGTCCGTATGCATGGACCCGAGCATGATGTCGGTATAGAAGCCTTTCATAAATAAAGGCTTTTACGGGCTTGCACGGCTTCCTTATAACCCCTATAAATTCCATACGATATTTGACCACTTCAAACACGCTAAAGGGCCTTTTATGAGCTTTGAGCAAAAATCCAGCTATTCTTACGAAGAGATTATAAAATGCGGTGAAGGTGAGCTGTTCGGACCCGGTAATGCACAATTGCCGTTGCCGCCGATGCTGATGTTTGACCGTATTTCAAAAGTTGACGCCGAAGGTGGCGCAAACGGTAAAGGTGTTATCGAAGCAGAATTCGATATCAAACCCGACCTCTGGTTTTTTGAATGTCATTTTAAAGGTGATCCGGTAATGCCGGGGTGTCTGGGCCTTGACGCTCTATGGCAGCTTTTGGGATTCTATCTCGGTTGGACGGGTGCTCCGGGTTCCGGTCGCGCGCTTGGTCTTGGCGAGCTAAAGCTCACAGGGCAGGTCCAGCCTACAACGAAATTGGTTAAGTACGTCGTAGACATCAAACGCGTAATTAACCGCAAACTCGTCCTCGGTATTGGTGATGGCACCATGTACGCCGACGGCGAAGTCATATACGAAGCCAAAGGCCTGAAAGTCGGTCTATTTGACAATCCAAACGCTATGAAAGGCTAAACCATGAGACGAGTCGTCGTCACAGGTATAGGTATTATATCTTGCATCGGGAACGATCAGGACGAAGTTCTGGCATCTCTGAAAGCCGGTAAATCCGGTATTGTAGCTGCACCCGAATATGAAGAGCTGGGCTTTCGCTCTCAAATCCACGGCAAGCCCGATATTGATTTAAAAGAAGCCATCGACAAGCGCCTCTGGCGCTTTATGGGCGATGCTGCTGGTTATGTACACCTGTCTATGGAGCAGGCCATCGCGGATGCTGGTATAGGCGATGATATCGTATCAAACGAGCGTACAGGGATCGTTGTCGGTTCCGGCGGCCCATCCACACGCGCACAAGTGGCTGCGGCGGACATTACCCGCGAAAAAGGCCCGAAACGCGTCGGTCCGTTCGCTGTGCCAAAGGCGATGTGTTCAACCACATCCGCAACGGCCGCAACCAATTTTAAAATCAAAGGCGTGAACTACACGATTTCATCTGCCTGTTCGACATCCGCACACTGTATCGGCAACGCTGCCGAACAAATCCAGTGGGGCAAGCAGGATGTAATGTTTGCAGGCGGCGGCGAAGAACTCGACTGGACTCTGTCCGTACTCTTTGACGCCATGGGCGCGATGTCCTCTAAATACAACGATACACCTGAGCGCGCAGCCCGCGCTTATGATGCGGATCGCGACGGCTTCGTAATTGCCGGCGGCGGCGGTATCGTCGTTCTGGAAGAGCTTGAGCATGCCAAAGCACGCGGTGCGAAAATCTATGCCGAGATCACAGGTTACGGCGCGACATCCGACGGTCATGACATGGTCGCACCAAGCGGTGAGGGCGGTCGTCGTGCAATGGAACGCGCTCTGGAAACCGTAAAAACACCAGTGACATATATCAACACACACGGAACATCCACACCTGTCGGCGATATTGGAGAGCTGGATGCTATACGCGAAGTCTTTGAAGGCAAGGATATACCGCACATCAGTGCAACAAAGTCCATGACAGGGCACTCCCTAGGCGCAACAGGTGTTCAGGAAGCGATCTACTCATTGCTTATGATGAAAAATGATTTCGTCGCACCGAGTATTAACGTTGAAAATATGGATGAAGGCGCCAAAGGTATGCCGATCGCAACTGAGCGTGTCGACGGCGTAGAACATGACACTGTTATCTCGAATAGTTTCGGTTTCGGCGGAACCAACTGTTGTTTGGCTATGAGCAAATACAGGGATTAACATGATGGTCGGTACGCAGACGGACCCCCGGTGGGATAATATTATCGGCAAGGAGTGGATGTGCTCCAGCTGTGAAGATCTTCACACCGGCATTATCGATCTTGCGTATGACTGGCCCGACCACTGGAATGGTGACAAAGCCATCCATCTTAACAACAAGCTGACCAGAGATGCCGAAAACATCCTGACAGAGGATTTCTGCGTTATTGGTGGTGAACACTACTTTGTCAGATGTATTGCTCTTTTCCCCTTGCAGGGATACGAGGACGCGGACTTCGGTATCGGTCTATGGTCGTCACTCTCAAAAGAAAACTTTATTACATATGTCGAGCATTTTGACAGCGACGAACAGGATCATCTGGGGCCATGGTTCGGCTGGTTATCAAATGCGGTCGGGCTGTATCCAGACACGCTGAATCTAAAGCTGAAAGTATATCCGCAAAACGACGGTCAACGCCCTGAAGTGATTATCGAGCCGACGGACCATCCTTTGGCGCAGGATCAAAAAAACGGAATTAGTTATGAAAGGCTCACCAGTCTGTATGACTTTATGGGCCACACGGTGAATTAGAAAGATAAGGACAAGTATATGCACTCGGATTTCATGAAAGGTAAAAAAGGTTTGGTCATGGGGGTCGCGAACGACCACTCCATCGCGTGGGGCATGGCTAAAGCCTTGCATGGTGCGGGTGCGGAACTGGCATTCACGCATCAGGGCGAAGCATTCGGTAAACGGGTGAAGCCACTGGCTGAATCACTGGATTCCAAAATCCTGATCGATTGTGACGTAACCTCTGAGGATAACCTCGACACGGTTTTTTCCACCCTTGAGGATGAATGGGGCCAGATGGACTTCCTCGTCCATGCTATCGCGTATTCCGACAAGAATGAGCTGCAGGGTCGCTATGTGGATACCACTCTGGATAACTTCCTAAAGACTATGCATATCTCCTGTTATTCCTTCACATCCGTTATGCGCCGCGCAAAGGATTTGATGAAGGATGGCGGTGCCGCTGTCACACTGTCTTATTATGGTGCGGAAAAGGTTATGCCGAATTACAACGTTATGGGTGTTGCCAAAGCCGCTCTCGAAGCCTCAACGCGCTATCTCGCGGCTGATCTCGGTCCCGAAGGTGTGCGTGTGAACGCGATCTCCGCAGGCCCTATGAGAACACTCGCAGGCGCGGTTATCGGTGGCGCACGCCGCACATTCAAATACAATGTGGCTACGTCTCCTCTACGCCGTTCGGTTGAACTGGATGAGTTGGGCGGTACAGGCCTCTATCTTCTCTCTGACCTGTCTTCCGCCGTTACGGGCGAAGTGCACTATGTCGATTGTGGTTTCAACGCCGTCGGCATGCCACCGCACGACAGCTTGGACGAGCTGGCCGGCAAAGGTAATGGGAATTAAGAATAAAAACTGGTTTTTAAAGCTTAACAGGGCTTATGACAGCCTTGCCTGGCACCCATTACTCGTAACACCGTGTTTTATCTTTATCGTATATCGATACCTGTCACAGAGTGAACCCGCGCTATCTACAAAGTTAGCGCTTGGCGTTGTGTCTTTATGGTTTTTGATGTCGATTATCAATCAGGCCACTGATGGCTCGGTTGCCAAATGGACAAATAAATCATGGGGAATTGAAGATAACGAAGACGATTAATGAACGCTGAACAACCCGTCTTGTAATTCGTCGGGGGTATCGCTGAAAAATCCGTCAACACCCCAGCTTTGTAAATACCGTGCGCGGCTGCTGTCATTGATGGTGTAGGCAAGGATTGGCTTTTCCAACTCAAGTGCTTCTTCCACCTGTTCCTGTGTGACTTCGTTGCCATTGATATTGATCGTCGAGACTTGCAGGTACTCGGCCAGTTCTTTCCAGTTCTCCGGCCATTCCGCAGGCAGTAAAAGCCCGCGCGACCAGTCGGATGCCATATCCATCGACGTTTCGAGGCTGACATGCTGGAAAGAGGAAATCAGAACACGGTTATGGTCATCCCAGATCGAAGAGAGAATATCGAGCGCAACCTCGGCCGTTTCCTTTTCACGCCCGGGGCAGGGTTTGATCTCCAGATTTAAACCCAGATTTCGCTCAAGAAGCACTTCCAAGGCTTCCTCTAATGTCGGAACGGTTACGCCGAAAAACCCTTCCGCGAACCAGCTACCCGCGTCCAGTTCTTTAATCTCGGCAAGCGTCAGGTCTTTGACATTGCCGCTGCTATTGGTTGTCCGTTCAAGGGTCTCGTCATGGAAGAGAACAGGGACCTGATCTTTTGTCAGTTTGACATCGAACTCGACCCATTCGATACCCATATCCGCAGCCGTATGAATGCCCTCCAGTGTGTTTTCTGGGGCATAACCTGCGCAGCCGCGATGGCCGATAATTTGTGGAATGTGTAAAGCCATGAGCGGGGTTTTAACTATTTTTGCCCGTCTTGTACAGGCTCTTCTGGAGAAGTCATGCGTTCAGGGTAAATGACAGAAAGACGGTCTATTGCAGGTTGGTATCCGTCATCCGCTTTAGCCTCGAGCATATCCAGCCCTGCATCGCTGTATATTCTTGAAAAGAAGCCAAGGCGTAGAAGCTGCTCGGCGATGCGCATATCCTCTTCATCATCGCTGACTAATGCCTGTGCTTGATGTTGCATAACGTCGAGATGGAAAAGCTGCGCCTGCAATGGACCTTCAATTGGGCGATCGTTTTTGTACGTAACACGCAGCGCTACGATAGCGATAAAAAAACCTAAGCTAGCGCACAAGCATACGAACAGAACATGTCTTAACGCCTTACGAACGGGATGTACGGCTTTTTTTGGCATAACACCTCTATTTTACCACTAATTGGACGTATAAAATAATAAACTAGGTCCAAATATTGGCAAAGAAAGCGATCAATGCACTTAAATTCCCTATAAAGAAGACGGTATAGGCGATTTTAAGGAGACGAAATTTCGGAATCAGCACTCTACGGCTGACGTCATGGATGTCTTTTAAGACCTCTACACCCAATGCTGCCGGGTCATTGTAGACGGGTTGCATCATCTCTAGATATTGCTTTTCCGTCAGCGCCCCAAGGTCACTGAAATGGAGCAGGTTTTTACTACCATCGGGCTTATAATTACGCCCGCGTTTGGGGAAAATGCAGATAATCGCAGTAAAAATACTCAACACGCCAGTGATAATGGCCAGTGTGGCCGGAAACATGAAGTTATGCTCATCCAGGCTCTTCATAGCGACCGGAACAATGATGGAGTTCATGATAATGAGCGCCATCGCTTTTTGGTCGGCAAGCTGGATATAGCTGTAGAGTTTATAAGTAGTGGTGGAAAGGATCGATGCACGCATCAACCCTTGCCACCGTGCTTTATTAGGAAAGTCTCCCTCGGTTATGAGGGTGTCTTCTGAGGTTTTAGCCATTAGCTTCTTTACGGTCTTCCTGTTGGATTTCCTCACCGGTTTCCTGATCAACGCGTTTCATGGAAAGCTTGATCTTGCCGCGGTCATCAATAGCCATGAGCAAGACTTTGACTTCATCGCCTTCTTTGACGACGTCTTCTGTCTTGGCTGTGCGGGCATCCTGCAGTTCGGAAATGTGAACCAGACCGTCTTTGGCACCCATGAAGTTCACGAATGCGCCGAAGTCGACTGTTTTCACAACCTTACCAGTATAGACTTTGCCGACCTCAGGTTCATCAGTCAGACCCTTGATCCAGTCAATCGCCTTGTCGATGTTGTCCTTGTTCGCCGCTGCAACCTTCACTGTACCGTCATCATCGATGTCGATCTTGGTTTCGGTCTGCTCGATAATCTCGCGGATAACCTTACCGCCTGTACCGATAACATCACGGATCTTGTCAGTCGGAATAGTGATAGACACGATCTGTGGTGCGTGCTGGCTCATTTCCTGACGGGCTTCCGTCAGCGCTTTCGCCATTTCTTTCAAAATGTGCAAGCGGCCGTCTTTGGCTTGGTCCAGAGCAATCTGCATGATTTCTTCAGTGATCGATGTGATCTTGATGTCCATCTGCAAAGCAGTGATACCGTTTTCCGTACCGGCAACTTTAAAGTCCATGTCACCAAGGTGATCCTCATCACCGAGGATGTCTGAAAGAACAGCGAAATCATCGCCTTCTTTAATCAGACCCATCGCAATACCGGCAACAGGAGCCTTCAAAGGAACACCTGCATCCATCAGCGCGAGGGATGTACCGCAAACAGTCGCCATAGAAGATGAACCGTTGGATTCAGTAATCTCGGACACTGTACGCATTGTGTACGGGAAGTCTTCGGCAGAAGGCAGAAGCGGGTGAACCGCACGCCATGCCAGCTTACCGTGACCAATTTCACGACGACCCGGAGGACCCATTCGGCCAGCTTCACCGACTGAGTATGGAGGGAAGTTGTAGTGTAACAGGAATGGCTCTTTGTATTCGCCTTCCAGCGCATCAATGATTTGCTCATCCTGACCTGTACCCAATGTGGATACGACCAGAGCCTGTGTCTCACCGCGTGTGAACAGCGCGGAACCGTGTGTACGTGGCAATACGCCAACTTCAGCAACGATAGGACGGACTGTTTTTGTGTCACGCTCATCAATACGCTTGCCTGTCTTCAGGATAGAACCGCGAACAACGTCGGCTTCCAGAGACTTGAATTTACTCTTGATCATGTTGGCATCAATGCCGTTTTCTTCATCAAGGTAAGCTTCGATTGCGGCGTCACGTACGGCACCAACGGCTTCCTGACGCTCAAGCTTGTCGAGGATTCCGTATGCTTTCTCAACATCAGCAGCATATTTGGATTTGATGTCTTCTTCGAGCTTCTTGATCGCATCAGGAGTTTCAGGAACATCCCACATATCCTTAGCAGCCATTTCAGCCAGTTCGATAATGCCGTCAATAACAGGCTGGTAAGCTTTGTGACCCGCAGCAACAGCACCGAGCATCACTTCTTCGGACAACTCTTGAGCTTCGGATTCAACCATCAACACGCCTTCTTTCGTACCGGCAACAACAAGGTCGAGATCCATGTCGGCAACTTCGTTCATCGCCGGGTTAATGACGTAATCGCCATCCTTATAGCCTACACGCACCCCACCGATTGGGCCCATAAACGGAATACCGGAAATCGTTAAAGCAGCAGACGCACCAACCATGGCAACCATATCAGGATCATTCTCCAGATCGTGGGAAATCACGGTCAGAACAACCTGAACCTCGTTCAGGAAGCCTTTCGGGAACAACGGACGGATAGGGCGGTCAATCAGACGGCTTGTCAGGGTTTCTTTCTCGGAAGGACGTGCCTCACGTTTGAAGAAACCACCGGGGATTTTACCCGCCGCATATGTCTTTTCTTGATAGTGAACGGAAAGCGGGAAGAAATCCTGACCTTCCTTGATGCTTTTTGCGCCCGTTACGGCACAAAGAACAGATGTTTCGCCGATTGTGGCGATGACGCAACCGTCAGCCTGACGGGCGACTTTCCCTGTTTCCAGGGTGAGTGTTTTACCTGCAAAATCAATTTCTTTGCGGAATACGTTAAACATATAGTTTACCTTTCTTAGGTTCGATAAATGGCCAAGGCGCACTTCTGGCGCCACAGCCTCTAAATTTTTGGAAGTGATGTGGGGTGGACAGTAAAAAACAAAACGATCTGCGTTTTACAGTCAACCTCACAGGTCTCTTCCAACACCGTGATAAGAAATACACCATCTATGTGAAAAGTCAAAGGTTTTACGCAGATGCGAAATGAATTGAGATTGGCCTGAAATCATTATCAGGCTTGGTTTATATGCTGTCGCAGTCGTGAGAGTTTAGGCCGGATGCAAGCACGCGTTTGTTTGCTCTCAAAGCTTTTTCGGCATCGCGCGCGCGTTTCAATGCATCTTCCATCGCGTGGATGAATTCAACATTAGATCGTTGATCGGCGGCCAGCTCTTTTCCGGCCTTTTCAGCGGCAAGGGCCTGTCGAAACGGTGTGCGTACTTTCAGGTTACCAATACGGTGCGCCAGCAACTTATGACCTTCGTTCAACTCAGCAAGCGTTTCGCGCAGGTTCAAAGGCTCGTCAGTATTGGCCGCGCCTTGTTTGGCGGCGGTTGTTGCGGCATCAGGATCGAGAACAGTGCCCTCAATTTCAGCATCATCCGGTCCCGAGATTTGAACCTGACGGCGGGCATGCGCATTTGTTTTGGCATTCCGAGTCTCGTCTACGTTAGGCGGGCGCAACTCTGTAGCTTTGAGAATATATTCCGGCTCTCCGTCTTCACCCGTCAGGATTTCACCTGTTTCGATATTTTCAAGTTTGATCCCGCCGGTTTCCTGAGAGGCGGATACAACTTTGTATACGGGGCAAAATCCGTGAAAACTCCTGTTTTCCTCGTCGCGTCTTAATGTCACGAATTGCGTAACGAAATAGATTTCGTTGGCTTTTTTCTCGTGGACGGCACCGACTTCATGCTCGAGGGCGGGGCTAATACATTGGGGGGAAAGGAATTTTGTAATGGGCTTCAGCGTGAAGGGATCAATCAGATTAACTTCCTTCTCATTGCTAAAACGCGCAACAGCCGCTGTTCTGCCTTGATATGTTCCGCCGGTGGTGATGTATACCAAATCCCCGACCTCATAAGATGATAAGGGCGGATGCTCTCTTGAAAGCTCTTGTCTTTTTCTGGCGAGCCAGTCTTTCATTGGTATCCCTGTTTTACGCAACATATGGGTTATAGAGCCTGATTATAGAAAATGCAAGGTTTTTGCAGGTTGACTCTGGTGCCGAATTCTTGAAGTTTGCTTGTGCGTTAAATTCAACCGAGGGAATGAGTAAATGAATTATCTTATTTTATTGCGTCACGGCCAATCTGAATGGAACCTGCAAAACCGCTTTACGGGTTTTAAGGATGTCGATCTGACCGAAAACGGCGTCGAAGAAGCCAAATCTGCGGGTGTTAAATTGAAAGAAGCAGGGATTGAATTTGATCAAGCCTTCACCAGCACCCTCACACGTGCCAATAAAACAGCGAAACTGGCTCTGGAAAACGCAGAGCAGGCCGATCTCATCGAGACAATGATTTATCATGATGACCTGCGTGAGCGCGACTATGGCGACCTGACAGGGCTAAACAAAGATGAAACCCGTGAAAAATACGGCGAAGAACAGGTACACATCTGGCGTCGTTCATACGACACACCGCCACCGGGTGGCGAATGCCTACAAGATGTCGTTGAAAACCGCGTTCGTCCGTATTACGAAGCGAATATCAAAGGTTTGGTTGATGAGGGTAAAAACGTACTTATCGCCGCACATGGTAATTCCTTGCGGGCGATGCTGATCATTCTGGGTGTTGAAACACCGGAAAGCATCAATCAGGCGGAAATTCCGACAGGACAGCCTCTGGTGTTCGAAATAGAAAATAGCGCCATTAAAAAGCGCTATTTCCTTTAATTTCGTTAGGTATTATTCAGGGCTACCGTCTGTAGCGTCTTCATATTCATCGGCCATGCGTTCAGCCGGAGTGCGGTCTTCCAGTTGCCTGGCGGCGTCATCAACACCTTCATCAAGCGCGCTAACCGCGTCACCGATGTGTTCACCTGCACTACGTGTGTCTGGCTGTGTCATCATTGCATAGGCACCAATACCTACAACGGCGACGAGAATAACCAAAATACCGTACATTACTGACTTATCATTCTTAGACATGTGTCTATCCTTTCGTAATTCGTTATACCCATACAACGTTTAGGGTGCGATTTTTGTTCCCACATTAAAAAAGCCGCCCAATTCGGCGGCTTTTAGAATTCTTAAGCTAAGTACTTGATTAACGACGGATACCCAGACGTTTAATCAGGTCTTGGTAACGTGCCTGATCTTTTTTCTTCAGGTAGTCCAAAAGCTTACGACGTTTGGCAACCATGGCCAGCAGTCCGTGACGGCTGTGCAGGTCTTTTTTGTGCTCCTGCATGTGGTTGGACAGCTCGTTAATACGTGTTGTCAGTACAGCAATCTGTACTTCAGGTGAGCCTGTGTCGCCTTTTTTTGTGGCGTACTCTTCAATGGCTTCCGCTTTCTTGGCGGCTACGTTTTCACTAATCGACATCGGTTTCTCCTTACTTCTATAGGTTAAAAACACGAACAGGCTTAATATTCGGTCCGTTACGCTCGACCAATGCAAAGGCTTTGTTGTCTAACATCGCGATTGCGGTTTGGTCATTTTCAAGCCCGATGGATTTAATCCGGTCAAAATCAGGCTTGGCAACAAACGAAACAACTTGTCCGTTGCGAAGCTTCGCGCCTTCATCTTGCTTGAGATTTAAAGCCGGGATGTCGTCCAGCGGCGCCTCAAGCGGCAACAAAACTCCTTCCGACACTACGTCGGAGGCCGCACTATTGACCAATTCCTCGAGTTTTTCAAGAGAAATCGCATTTTCGGTATTAAAACCACCGACGGCCGCGCGGCGTAACATGGAAATATACCCCAAAGTGCCTAGTTTTTCGGCCATATCACGGGCCAGCGAGCGTACATACGTGCCTTTACCGCACGTCATACGTAACTTGGCCATATCTTTCGCAGCTTCGATCAATTCAAGGCTTTCGATATACACAATGCGGCTTTTGATCTCGAACTCTTCTCCGTCACGGGCAAGGTCGTAGGCACGTTCTCCGTCGATTTTGATAGCGGAATAGCGCGGCGGCGTTTGTTCGATCTCACCTGTAAAATCAGAGAGCAGGGCCTCTATATCGGTTTTTTCGGGGCGGATATCCGATGTCCCGATCACATCGCCTTCACGGTCGTCCGTGTCACGCTGTTCACCCCACGTAATTTCAAATTCGTAAGTTTTCAGACGGTCCTGAACGAAAGGGATGGTTTTGGTTGCTTCACCGAGAGCAATAGGAAGAATGCCAGTCGCGGCGGGGTCGAGTGTGCCCGCATGTCCGGCTTTTTGCGCGTCCAGAAAGCGGCGCACTTTACCCAACGCTTGGGTAGAGGTCAGACCTTCAGGCTTATCCAGATTGACCCAGCCGTGGATCTTCTGACCTTTCTTACGTCTGCCCATATATTACTCTTCGGTATCGTCGTCTTCGGGGATATGAACTGTACGCAGGATTTCATCAATACGTTGCGCTTCGTCAAAGCTCTCGTCGCGCAGGAAATGGACCTTGGGTGTGAATTTCATGTTCAACTGTTTGCCGATTTCCTTCTGGAACAGGTTCGATTCCTTGTTCAGGGCAGGTAGAATATTCTCCATATCCTCACCACCAAGCGACATCACATAGACTTTTGCTTGCTTAAGGTCAGGCGTCACGCGTACCTCGGCCACAGTTACAGGCGCATCCAGTAATGCTTCTTCCTGAAAATGCCCACGCGTCATGGTTTCGGCGATAATGTGCCTAAGCTGCTCGCCCACACGAAGCTGGCGCTGCGACGGGCCTTTTTTTGAATTGTGACTGCTCATGGCTGATATCTTGGGTGTTAAGTGACCGTACGAGCTTCCTCGATGACTTCGTAACATTCGATAACATCGCCTTCTTTGATGTCATCATAGTTTTCGAACGCCATACCGCACTCGGTACCTTCTTTAACTTCCTTCACTTCGTCTTTGAAGCGTTGCAGGGTCTTCAGCGTACCTTCGTGGACAACAACGTCATCACGTAGCAAGCGTACACCTGCGCCGCGTTTAACGACGCCCATGTCGACGTAACAACCGGCAACCATACCCACTTTCGTGACACGGAAGACCTGTTTGATTGTCGCCTGACCGATATATTCCTCACGCTGTGCAGGTGAGAGCATACCGCTCAAGATAGACTTCGCATCGTCGATCACATCGTAAATAACGCTGTAGTAACGGATGTCCACGCCTTCGCGTTGTGCGAGGTCACGTGCCTGTGCGTTCGCACGGACGTTAAAGCCGATAATGATCCCGCCGGAAGCTTGCGCCAGTTTGACGTCGCTTTCCGTGATACCGCCGACGCCGATATGCAGAGCCTGCACTTCGATGTCTTCGTTTTCTTCGGCCATTTTCTGGAATGATCCCATGATGGCTTCAACAGAACCGTGCACGTCACCTTTAACGATAACGGGCAGGGCGGTTTTCTCACCGGCTTCACGCGCGGCAATAAGGTCATCAATCGTTGTACGTCCGCTAACGGCCATCGCGGCTTGCGCTTCACGACGCTTACGTTGACGGTATTCACTAATTTCACGGGCTTTTTGTTCATCGTTGGTCACGTTGAAAGGGTCGCCTGAGTCTGGTGTACCGTTGATACCCAGAACCTCGACAGGTTGTCCCGGAATGGCTTCTTCAACGTTTTTACCCTGATCGTTGATCAATGCACGAACCTTACCGAATTCAGCGCCGGCAACGAACACATCACCAACGCGCAATGTTCCGCGTTGAACCAAAACAGTCGCAACAGAACCGCGTCCTTGCTCCAGCTTGGCTTCAACAACAACACCGCTTGCCATACGGTCCGGGTTGGCTTGCAGTTCAAGCAGTTCAGCTTGCAACAAGATCGCTTCTTCAAGCTTATCGAGGTTTGTGCCTTGCTTTGCGGAGACTTCCACACACTGAACGTCACCACTCATGTCTTCGACGACCACTTCATGCTGAAGCAATTCGGTCTTAACACGCATGGGATCGGCCGCGGGCAGATCGATTTTGTTAACCGCGATAATGATCGGCACTTCAGCCGCTTTCGCATGGCTGATCGCTTCAATCGTTTGCGGCATGACACTGTCTTCTGCGGATACAACAATCACACAAATGTCGGTTACATGCGCACCGCGTGCACGCATTTCAGTAAAGGCCGCGTGACCCGGAGTATCAAGGAATGTGATCTTCTGACCTGATTCCATGTTTACCTGATACGCACCGATATGCTGTGTAATCCCGCCGGCTTCACCGGAAACCACATTGGTTTCGCGCAAAGCATCGAGCAGAGATGTTTTACCGTGGTCAACGTGACCCATAATTGTCACAACAGGCGGACGTGGCTTGAGGTCTGCTGCGTTGTCTTCATCACCTTCAAGGCCGACTTCAACATCAGCATCCGTCACACGTTTGATTTTGTGACCGAATTCCTCAATTACAAGCTCGGCAGTATCCGCATCGATAGACTGCGTGATGGTGGCCATGACGCCAAGTCCCATAAGCTTTTTAACAACTTCACCTGATGGTTCGGTCATACGGTTGGCAAGTTCACCAACAGTGATTGTTTCGGGAACAATCACTTCGCGGAAAACCTTTTGCGCAGGCTCTTGCGGGCCTTTAGCCGCCATACGCGCTTTTTCACGGGCACGACGCTGAGCAGCCAAAGAAGGGCCGCGATCACGTTCATAGTCACGGTTCAACGCTTGTGTAACAGTAATACGGCCGCCACGATTGGCATCACCGCTGCGCGGCTTGGACTTCGGCGCCGCCTTCTTCATTTTGTCGCGATAGCTTTCCGGCTCCTTATCTTCACCAAACTTGCCGCGACGGGCAGCAGGGGATTCAGGATCAGGCAGAGGCGGTGCATTCTTTTGCACTTCAGCCGCTTTCGCGCCTTCTTCTTCTTCGATGCGCTTAAGCTCTTCCATCTCTTTTTCACGCGCGGTTTTCTCGGCGTCTTCAGCAGCGGCGGCTTCTTCTTTCTTCTTGTCCTCGATCGTGACGCGGCGTTTAGGCAGGGAACTTTTGGATTTTCCTCCGCCTTCTTGTGCTTTTTTCAGGGCCTCAGCGCGGGCTTCGCGCTCATCATCAGTCAGGCGCTGCTCTTCGGTTGTTTTACCGTCTGTCTTTTCAGGGGTAGATGGCGTGGCGCGCTTACGACGCACTTCCACAGCCACAGTACCGGGGCTGGATGGGCGCGGTCCGGACGGCGCAGCACCACCTTTGAGGCTCAGTGTACCACCAAGGCTCAGGGTCTTTTTCCCTGTCGACTTTTTATCGTCTTCTGTGTTGTCGTCTTTTTCTTTGTTCTTTGCTTCGCTCATTCTATTCACATAAGTTATTGCGCCTCCTCAATCAAGGCGCATATGGGTTATACACCACCACAGCGGTCGTGCAAAAGACTCTTTAAAATAAAGAGATTAGGGTTCGAATTTAAGATTGTAGAAAGGCACCGCTTACGATCGTTCGTAAACGTTAATTTTGGGGCTCGCAGTGTGTTTTGCGCGGTATCCAAAGGTATGTGTGCCTTTCTAACATTGTTTTACGCTGCGTTGCCGGCAGCAACTTTATCGTCACCTTCCGCATCAGCAGCAGGTTCGGACGTTTCTTCAGCAGGTGTTTCTGCTGTTTCTTCAGTGGTTTCTTCCGAAGCGTCTTCGGATGCTTCCGCAGGTGCCGTTTCCTCTGTTGCTGTCTCTTCAGCAGCAGCTTCCTCGGCGGCTTTGGCATCTTCTTCGGCAAACCAGTGCTCACGAGCGGCCATGATGACCGTGTTCGCGTCTTTCTCTGTAATCTGGCCTTCACCGAGCAACTCCTGAAGTTCATCAGCAGCTAGATCAGCAAGATCATCCAGAGTTTTAACTTCGCCTTCACCCAACTTGATGATTTGTGCAGGCGTCAGACCTTTTGCGGTCATCAGGTCGTCTGCAATACCAAGCTCGGCTTGCTTCTCGTCCAGCTCTTTCTGCTTGGCGTCAAGATAGGCAATCGCACGGTTTTGAAGCTCTTGAGAGATTTCCTCTTCAAAGCCTTCAATGTGGTTCAATTCCTCAATCGGTGTCTCTGCCACTTCCTGAACCTTGGTGAAGCCTTCAGCCACCAACAGGTGAGCAATCACGTCATCAACGTCCAGCGCTTCCATGAACAACGCGGAGCGTGTCTTGAACTCTTCTGCACGACGCTCGGATTCTTGTGCTTCGGTCAGGATGTCGATGTACCAACCAACAAGGTCGGACGCCAGACGGACGTTCTGACCGCGACGGCCAATCGCAAGAGAAAGCTGTTCGTCGGGAACAACCACTTCCATGCGCTGTGTGTCTTCATCAAGAACCACTTTGGTCACTTCGGCAGGCTGCAATGCGTTTACAACGAAACCTGCAATGTCTTCTTGCCATGGCACGATGTCGATTTTCTCGCCGCCAAGCTCGTTTACAACGGCCTGAACACGGGAACCGCGCATACCGACACAAGCACCGACAGGGTCAATACCGCCGTCTTTGGAGACAACAGCAATCTTCGCACGGGAGCCGGGGTCACGGGCAACGGATTTGATCTCGATAATACCGTCATAGATTTCAGGCACTTCTTGTGTGAACAGTTTCGCCATGAATTCTGGGTGTGTACGGGAAAGGAAGATTTGCGGACCACGCATCTCTTCACGGACTTCGTAGATGATCGCACGCACACGGTCACCTGTTTTCAGGTGCTCGCGGGGCAGACCTTCATCACGACGGAGCAGGGCTTCCGCACGACCTTGCAGGTCAACGGTAACGTTACCGTATTCAACACGCTTAACAACGCCGTTGATGACTTCACCAACACGGTCTTTAAATTCACCGTACTGACGGGCACGTTCGGCTTCTCGCACTTTCTGCATGATGACCTGTTTCGCTGTCTGTGCAGCAATACGGCCAAAGTCCAATGGTGGAAGCTCGTCGATCAGGAAGTCACCAACCTTGGCATCGGGCTTGATGCGCTTGGCTTGGTCAACGTAAAGCTGGGCCATTTCATTTTCGATCTCGACATCATCGGCAACCACTTCGCGGTGGCGCTTCAGGGTGATGTTTCCATTCTTGCGGTCGATTTCTGCGCGAATGTCATGATCATGGCCATATTTGGAGCGTCCGGCTTTCTGGATCGCTTCCTCCATGGCTGTGAGCACGATCTCACGGTCAATATTCTTTTCTCTTGCGACGTTGTCGGCAACTTGCAGCAATTCCATTATGTTTCTCCTCTAAAGGTTTGCTGTTTTCTCAATTAACTCATCCGTTAAAACCAGTTTTGCTTTTACAAGCGTGTCAAAGGCTACTTCGGCCGGACCTTGGTCGGTTTCAATCAGAATATTTTCACCATTCAGGCCTTTCAGGCGGCCACGGAATTTCTTTTGTCCGTTCTCGGCCGGGCGATCGCTTTCGATCTTGGCCTCAAATCCTTCATATGTTTCGAAGTCATTCAGCTTCGTCAGCGGACGGTCAATGCCCGGTGAACTGACTTCCAGTCTGTAAGCGCCGTTAATCGGGTCTTCAACATCGAAAACAGCGGACAAAGCGCGGCTGATCGTCGCAGCATCATCAACGCCTAAACGCCGTGTCTCTGGATCTTCGGCCATCACCTGCACGGTGTGTGAACCGTCTGCACCGATGACCTTAACGCAAACAAGCGCAAAACCGAGATCTTCGATCACAGGTGCAGCATATTCGCTCAGGCGTCTTTCCAAAGGTGTCTGTCTCATTCTTCCCAATAAATTCCAATAAAAAAGGCGGGCCTCTTATTGAGCCCACCCTCATTTAATCTGAGATGTTGGCAGTAGATATAACGTTGCTTGCCGTATCTTTCAACCTTTTTTCTTGAAAAACAGGTAGACCATTTTATCCGCGCCTTTTGCGCCTTTGGTCTGATAGGCCGTATCGATCCAGTTCTCGGGTTTATTTTGCCAGTCTTTACAGGAGGTTGCAGTCCATTCGAAATGCCCTGACAGTATTGTTTCGGTGATCATCCAGTCCGCGAGATAGGGGACATCCGTGCTTAAAATTAATTCTGCGCCGGGTTTTAATATCCGTGCAAAATGCTCGAGATTGGCTCTTTGCACAATGCGGCGCTTGTGGTGCCGCGTTTTGTGCCACGGGTCGGGATTCAGGATGTATATGCCGTCCAGACATTCGTCGGCGAGTGATTTTGCCACCACCATCGCATCATCGTCATAGACACGGATACGGTCATGCGATTCCTCGCGAATATCCTTCAGGAAGGCGCCCATGCCGTTCATAAACGGTTCCGCGCCGATATAGGCGTTCTCGGGGTAGCGCCGCATGAGGCCGCTTAAATGCTCGCCTGTACCGAATCCGATCTCGAACCAGCACTCATCATAGTTGGCTTTAAATAGCGAGGAGGGGACAAGCGTGCCGTTTTGGCTCAGCACGTTCTCATCCAGACAAAGTTGAGGCAGAAGCGTATCAATCGCTTCTGCCTGCTGTTTTCTTAAGGGGCGGCCTTGTCGCCGTCCGTAAAAATTTCTGTCTCTTTGATTAGCCAAGGATCTTTTGCAGGCCGTCTACGAGGTCTGTTTTTTCCCATGAAAACCCACCGTCAGCTGTCGGTGTGCGGCCGAAGTGACCGTATGCAGCACTCGGGGAATAAATAGGCTTGTGCAAATCAAGATGCTTGCGGATACCGCCCGGGCTCAGGTCCATGAGCTGGTTTACGGCCTTGATGATTTCGGCTTCAGGTGCTGTACCTGTACCGTGTGTGTTGACATAGAAGCCGAGAGGCTTGGAAACGCCGATCGCGTATGCGAGCTGGATTGTGCAACCGTCAGCATAACCGGCAGCAACGATGTTCTTGGCAAGGTAACGCGCAGCATAAGCAGCTGAACGGTCAACTTTTGTCGGGTCCTTACCGGAGAATGCGCCACCACCGTGAGGTGCTGCACCACCATATGTATCAACAATGATCTTACGGCCAGTCAGACCGGCGTCACCAACGGGGCCACCAATAACAAAGCGGCCTGTCGGGTTAACGTAGAATTCTTCTTCAGGAGGCATGAAGCCTTCGGGAAGGACTTTCTCGACATATGGGCGAACCATTTCTCTCACTTCTTCGTGTGAAAGGCCGTCAGCATGCTGTGTTGACACGACAACGGATGTCGCACGAACAGGCTTGTCGTCTTTGTATTCCAATGTGACCTGAGATTTTGAGTCAGGCTCGATTTTACCGGCAAGAGGTCCGCCTTTACGGGCTTCGGCATGAAAAGATCTTAGCCACTTATCTAGCTAGCACATATTTTATGTATCGGTT
>JAESRE010000055.1 GCA_016764775.1 Alphaproteobacteria bacterium | reverse complement strand
TCTCAACAAATCTATGACGGGCTGCCGTTACTCTCCGCCCAGCCTTCGGAAGAAGATAAAGCCCGCGTGCCCCACCGCCTCTATGCCGCGCTTCACCCGAATGATGTCTGTAGTGCAGGCAATTACCGCGAGCTGGCCGAACCCGTTATAGAAGAGGTCATCAAAAGCGGAAAAACACCCGTTATTTGCGGCGGCACGGGGCTGTATATCAAGGCGCTCATTGACGGGCTATCGCCTATTCCCGACATCCCCGACGATGTACGCGATGCGGTGGTCGCAAAATATGAGGCCATAGGCGCCGAAGAGTTTTACAAGGAACTGGAACAACGCGACCCCGAGATGGCGTCTCGCTTCCATGTCAATCACAAGGCCCGCATCATCCGCGCCATGGAGGTGCTGGAAGCCACAGGGAAATCACTCGCCGAATGGCAGGAAATGCCGCGTCAGGGCCCGCCCGAACACTGGGAATTCGAAATCCATAAAATCCTGCCCGAACGCGAAGACCTCTATGACCGTTGTAACCGTCGCTTCGAGTGGATGGTCGAAAACGGCGCGCTCGAAGAAACCAAAGAATTTGCAGACCGTCTTGAAAGTGGGGACGTGAAAGAAGGCGTGCCCTTATGCAAGGCCTTGGGTTTCAGGGAATTACGCGCCCACCTGAACGGTGAGCTGGAGTTGGGCGATGCTATCGAGATCGCCCAAGGCATCACCCGCCGCTACGCCAAGCGCCAAGTGACGTGGTTTAGAAACCAGCTTTAAATTGAAAACTAGAGGCCCAGCCGTTCCTGAACTTCCATATGTGTAAGGTCCATAACCATCGTGCGGTCATCGGACAGAACGCGGTTAATCAACATCATACAGCCCTCATCCATATCGGCACCCTCTCTGGTCATTTCATACCAGGCTTCCTGAGCATCCTCTGCCGCCATGTCGAACAGATCGGATAGAGTGTCATACGCATGTTCTGAATCACCCTGATGCAAAAGCCTTTCTATAAGAACAGGCAGGTCGTCCAGATTTGCGGGCTGCGCTCTGTATTTAGGCCAGAACGTCATACCGTCGCCAACCACGTGGTCCAGTTCAAGAGTTTCAATATCCTCCTGAACACACATCTCGGCAATACAATGCAAAGCCAAGGCGCTGATGCCGCGTCCCTTATACTGGTCACCGACAGAGAATTCTTTGATAAGGGCCATACCCTGCGCGGAAAATATACGCAGATCGAACTCAAGAACAGTATTACCGTCGGCATCGGTAAATGTCTGGCCGTCTTCGGTATCTTCGAAGCCCGCCTCTATGCCGAACTCTTGCAGCTCTTCTTTAATAACATCCAGATAATCCATGGCGCAGGACCATATAATTAATTATGGAAAAACTCAAGGAGAAAAATAAGGCTTCTCTAATATTGTAATATTATTACTTTTTATGCATTTTTATGTATTTTTATTATCATTTATGTTGACCGAACGACTAAATAATGCTCTAAATGAATTAACAGAGCAGATCGGACAAACGCGAATGCGGTAAAGAGTGAAACTCAGGGTGTAACCGTCTGTTCAATGATAAAAATAAAGAAACCGCTGCGCTCAGGCGCAGGTCTACGGACAGAATTTAAAAAGCGTTTAAGGAACTGCGCGCCTTGGTCCTCCAAACACAGCCATGGCCCGCGATATTCCCCAAAACGCTTTTATTGTTTGCAAAACACAGAAGAGTTTGGTTAAAGAGAGATATGAATATTTTGATCAACAGCCTAGTCAACGTCGTCGTGGTGCTTCTCGTGGAGGTGCGGCGCGCTTAAGGTTGTCTGAACAAAACACTTTGACCAAGCGCCCTTAGAAAATTCGAAGGGCGTTTTTTATTGCACTGCTTATACGAGAAACGTAAAACACACATACATTAAAGAATTGGATTTAGTCATGAGCACACAGGAAGCAAAACAGGAAGCCCCCAAAACGGCCCCCGCCGAAGCCAAGAAAATGACTGGCGCGGAAATGGTCATCAAAGCCCTCATTGAACAGGGCGTAGAAGTGATCTTCGGATATCCGGGTGGTGCGGTGCTACCGATCTATGACGAAATTTTCAAAAATCAGGGCAAGATCAAGCACGTATTGTGCCGCCATGAGCAAGGTGCCGCCCATGCCGCTGAAGGCTATGCCCGCTCCACAGGTAAAGTCGGCTGCGTTCTCGTAACATCCGGCCCCGGCGCAACCAATGCCGTTACGGGTCTGACAGATGCATTGCTGGATTCCATTCCCGTTGTATGCATCACGGGACAGGTTCCGACATTCCTGATCGGTACAGATGCGTTTCAGGAAGCTGACACCACAGGCATTACCCGCCCGTGTACCAAGCACAACTACCTGATCAAAGATGCCGAAGACGTTGCCGAAACAATCCATGAAGCATTCCATGTTGCACGCTCCGGTCGCCCCGGTCCTGTCGTTATCGATATTCCGAAGGACGTACAGTTCGCTAAAGGCGGGTATCAGGAAGCCAAAAAACTGGAACAGCAATTCTATCAGCCAAAAACACAGCCTGACATGGCGGCAATTGAAGCCGCTGTTGAATTGATGGCCAACGCCAAACAGCCCGTGTTCTACACCGGCGGCGGCGTTATTAACGCCGGACCGGAAGCCTCCAAACTCCTGCGTGAACTGGTGAAGGAAACGGGCTTCCCGATCACATCGACCTTGATGGGTCTGGGCGCTTACCCGGCTGCCAATAAAGAATGGCTGGGCATGCTCGGCATGCACGGCACGTTCGAAGCCAACTGGGCGATGCATGATTGCGATGTGATGATCAATATCGGCGCGCGTTTTGACGACCGCGTAACGGGACGTACGGATAAATTCTCTCCGAACTCGACCAAAATCCATGTCGACATCGACGCCAGCTCGATCAACAAGAACATCCATGTCGATATTCCGATTGTGGCGGATGCCGCCAAAGCGATCCGCGCGATGCTGGATGTCTGGAAGAAGCGCAAATACAAGGCCGATGAAGCCGCCATGAAAAAATGGTGGGACCAGATCGAGAAATGGCGCGCGAAAAATTGTCTTGCCTATAAAAACGACAGCAAGATTATCAAGCCGCAATACGCGCTTGAGCGTCTGCGTCACTTCACGGAAAAAGATTCCAGAGATACCTTCATTACTACCGAAGTGGGCCAGCACCAGATGTGGGCGGCACAATTCCTGCCGTTTAATGAACCGAACCGCTGGATGACATCGGGCGGTCTGGGCACGATGGGCTATGGCCTGCCTGCGGCTATCGGTACACAAATGGGTAATCCCGACGGCCTCGTTATCGACGTTGCGGGTGAAGCTTCAATCCTGATGAATATTCAGGAAATGAGCACAGCCGTTCAATACCGCCTGCCTGTTAAAATCTTTATCCTGAACAACCAATGGATGGGGATGGTACGCCAATGGCAGGAACTCCTGCACGGTGAACGTTATTCCGAAAGCTATACCGAAAGCCTGCCTGACTTCGTCAAACTGGCTGAAGCCTACGGCGGCATAGGCTTACGTGCCGAGACACCGGATGAGCTGGATGGCGTGATCGAAGAAATGCTCAAAACCGACAAAGTCACTATCGTCGATGTCTGCGTTGATCAGCGCGAGAACTGCTTCCCGATGATCCCGTCGGGCAAAGCACACAACGAGATGATCCTGTCACCCGACGCGGATCAATTCGATAAAGGCCTCGTTTAAAAAACACGTACACTTTTTACGTACACCTTGATTAATCAGCCCATACCTGTTTGCATGCAGGTATGGGCTTTAATGGTTTCATACCGCTGCTAATCGCTTTTGCAATAACCGTGTTTTTATTACTCGGGTCCTTTGCAATACCCGAAGTTATTATCCTCGGCCTTCCCGCCCTGCTCTGGTTCTGGATTATCGGCATGCTTGTCTACGGTGCCTTCGTTTACATGGGGGCCAAGCGATACGATGGGTGATGTCGGCATTATCATAAGCATAACGGGTGCGTATTTCCTGCTGGTTCTGGCCGCAATCATGTACACGCGCATTCGCGATACGGGCAAAATTATGCCGGGCTTGAGCGAATTTTTCCTCGCCAGCCGTGACGTTCATGTCGCCATTCTGATCTGTACTTTTATCGGCAGCCTCTTCAGCGCGTCTTTCGCACTGGCCCTGCCTACGTTTGTGTTTAAACACGGGCTGGGCGGATGCTTGTACGCCATCGCGGGTGATATGGTCGGCATCCTCTTTATGGTCACGCTGTACAAGGCCTTACGCGCATATTCGGTTAAACATGACCTGTATTCACCAATGGAATGTTTGAGCAAAGCCTATAACAGCCCATGGGTCGGCTTTACCTGCGCGCTTTTGATGATCATCTTCCTCTCGCCGTATATTTCCATGCAGCTTGTCGGCATCGGCAAATTCCTCGAAGGCTTTAGCGGCGGAGAAATCGGGTACATCACCGGCGTTGGCGGTATGATGAGCGTTGTCGCCCTTTACCTGATTTTCGGCGGTATGCGCGCAGTTGCCTATACCGACTTCGTGCAGACAATTGCCATTTTCCTCGGCGTGTTCGGCAGTGTGGCCCTGTTCACCTACATGAATTGGGGCAGTGTCTCAGGCTTGATGGAAGCCGCACTCGAAACCAAACCTCACCACCTGTCCGTACCCGGCCCCGAAGGCTACTATGACTGGCCGCTCTTTCTCTCAATCAGCATTCTGACCCTCGGCCTCGTCTTTCAGCCGCAGCTTCTGACACGTGGCCTGATGGCGCGCGACGACCGCCAGATCAACGCCATGGGCTTCGGCCTTTTTATAGGACTTCTTCTCGGCACAATCCCTGTCTTCCTCTTCGGCCTCGGCGGCGCCGTTTTATACGGCGACAGTGTCGAGCCCAATCAGGTCATGGGTGTAATCTTTCAGGATGTTTACAACCACTCACTCTTCGGCTTGATCGTCACAGGGCTTATGCTGGTCGGCGCTCTGGGGGCAGCCATGTCGACGGCAGACTCGATCTTGCTGGCCATCGGGCAGATCTTCACCCGAGATGTCGCCTCGCCATTTTTCGAACTGTCACAGAAGTCACAGGTTCTCCTGTCCAAGGTCATCATGATGATCGTGCTGGGCGGGGCTTTCCTGATCGGACTACGCCCGCCTGAACTGATGGGTGATTTGGTTGTCTACTCGGCATCCGCGACATGCATCCTCGTTCCCGTTTTCGTCGGTTTCCAATGGAAAAAACGCTCGGACAAAGCGGCTCTCCTTACACTCGCAGTAGGTGTGATCACTCTGGCAACACTAGCGATCACAAAAACTCAGCCCATGGGCTTGCAGGAAGGCTTCCTGACATTACTGGTTACGATCCCAACCTATTGGCTCAGCAGCGTAATTCTATATAAACGCGCTTCCCAGACCGCATAATCTCTGCTAAACCATTTGGCATGAACCAAGCAAAGCGCAAAAACAAAAAGTCAAAGTCAGTTTACGCACCGGGTCCTGATCAGGGGGCTATCGGTTCACATACGCTGGCCATTATCGTCAAAAACGAACCCGGCGTCCTTGCCCGTGTCATCGGCCTGTTTACAGGGCGTGGCTATAACATCGACAGCTTGACGGTTGCCGAGACCGATCACGAAGAAGGCATGTCCCGCATCACGATCGTATCCAGCGGTACGCCTGAAGTCATTGAACAGATTAAAGAATCTCTGCGCCAATTGGTCCCTGTTAAGCGCGTGCGCGACCTGACCACTTTCGGCCCGCACATCGAACGCGAGCTGGCCCTCATCAAAGTCGCAGGCACTGGTGAAAAACGTATTGAATCCTTACGTCTGGCCGATGTATTCCGCGCCCGTCCCGTTGACTCCACACTGGAATCCTTTGTGTTCGAACTGACAGGAACAACGGAAAAAATCGACGCCTTTATCGACCTGATGAAGCCGCTCGGCCTCGTCGATGTCAGCCGCACAGGTGTGGTCGCCATTTCCCGTGGCTCGACAACACATGACGAGGTTGCCGACTAGCCCTCAGCAGCGCTCTCATCGTATTGCTGGGCACTGTTTTACCGGACAGGTAAAACCACCTAAAAAACTCCTCTAAAAGACTTGCCAAGGCTGCAAAAACCCTGTTTATTGCCAGTCACTAACGATTTTTGAAATTAAAAGGACGAAACACAATGTCACAGAGCAATGCAGCACAAGCTGTGCCCGAAAACCAGACATCATTGAACGTATATTACGACAAGGATTGCGATCTTGAGCTGATCAAGTCGAAAACAGTGGCCGTGATCGGTTACGGTTCACAAGGTCATGCCCATGCGCAAAACCTGAAAGACAGCGGTGTTGAAAACGTGATTATTGGCCTGCGTGACGGCTCGTCCTCCGCACCGAAAGCCGAAGCTGCCGGTTTCGAAGTACAGACACCTGCCGATGCGACAGCCAAAGCAGATGTGATCATGATCCTCGCACCGGACGAGCACCAGAAAGACATCTACGCACAAGACATCGAGCCTAACCTGAAAGAAGGCGCGACGTTGATGTTCGCCCACGGTTTGAACATCCATTTCGGTCTGATCAAGCCCCGCGCTGATGTGGACGTGATCATGGTTGCCCCTAAAGGCCCTGGTCACACAGTACGCGGTGAATACCAAAAAGGCGGCGGTGTACCGTGCCTGATCGCTGTTGCACAGGATGCCAGCGGCACAGCCAAAGACCTCGCGCTTTCATACGCCTCCGCAGTTGGTGGTGGCCGTTCAGGTATCATCGAAACAACGTTCAAGGACGAATGTGAAACCGACCTGTTCGGTGAGCAAGCTGTTCTTTGCGGCGGTACTTCCGAGCTGATCAAAGCCGGTTACGAAACATTGGTCGAAGCGGGTTATCCGCCGGAAATGGCATATTTCGAATGCCTGCACGAATTGAAGCTGATCGTGGACCTGCTGTACGAAGGTGGTTTGGCCAATATGCGTTACTCCATCTCTAACACTGCTGAATACGGTGACTATGTTTCAGGTCCGCGCGTAATCACATCCGAAACCAAAGCGGAAATGAAGCGCATCCTCGAAGACATCCAGTCCGGTAAATTCGTCGAGAAATTCATGGGTGGTAACAAGGAAGGCTTGTCCGAGCTTGTTGAAATCCGTGAACGCGAAGCCAAGCATCCGATCGAAGAAACAGGCGCAAAACTGCGCGGCATGATGCCATGGATCGGTGCCAACAAGCTGGTCGACAAAGAAAAGAACTAATATCGCATTCAGATAATATAAGGTTATAGTGAGGGCTGCGATATTCATCGCGGCCCTTTCTGCATTTGGATAATATTATGAGCATCGAACCGCTAGCACGCGCACAGGCAGAAAACGACAACGTCACCAAAGGCATCATCTTTGCTTTATCGGCGTATTTCCTGTTCGCCATTATGACGGCGCTTGCCAAACATTTGTTCAATGAGGGATACCACATCATCGAGATTGCCTTTTACCGCAACCTCATCGCGCTTTTACCGTTTTTCATCATCTTTCAACTTCGCGGCGGATTTAAAAAGCACATACCCGTGAACAGGAAAGGCATCTTTCTGCGCAGCATCATCGGCGCGATCAGCCTCGTCGTCACCTTCGGCACATTCGCCCATTTGCCGATGGCGGATGCCACCGCGATGATTTTCGGCTCCACGCTTGTTGTACCGATACTTGCGCACTTTCTACTCAAGGAACACGTAGGACTGTATAGATGGGGCGCGGTGGTCGTCGGCTTTATCGGAATCCTGATCATGGCCCAACCCACAGGCGCAACAAACTGGATCGGTATCGGCTTTGCGCTGGCCACCGTTTTATGCCACGCCACCATCCAGACTATGGTCCGCTGGATCGGCCGTACAGACACGCCGTTCGTCATAACTTTCTATTTCATCGCATTAGGCACAGTTTTCTGCGGGCTGTTCATGCCGTTTGTGGGCAGCATTCCGTCATCTGAGCACATATTGCTGTTCATCGCCGTCGGCGCCATCGGCTCTGCGGGGCAATTCTGCATCACATCCGCCTTTAAAAACACCCAAGCCTCCATCGTCACCATCTTCAACTATTCAGGCATTATCTGGGCGACCAGTATCGGATGGATTATCTGGGGCGATTGGCCGACACTGGCAATCTGGATCGGGGGCTCGATTGTAATTGGCTCCAACCTATTTATTATTTACAGAGAGCAAAAAAGGAACAAAGCCGATGTCCGTTGAAGCATCTGTATCGAGCAAAACCAAAGACCAACTGATGCTCGCCATCGGCTTTGCCAGCATCAATGCGTTCATGCTGGCGGCAATGGGTTTATTCGCCAAATTACTCGGGCAATATTTTGGCCCACTAGAGGTCACCTTCTTCCGTAACGGCTTTTCACTGCTTGCACTCGGCGGCTGGCTCATCTGTGCACGCCAGCTCACCATGTTGAAAACCAAGCGCCCTTATGCACATTTGTTCCGCGGCGCGATCGGCACGGTCGGCATTATCCTCGGCATGTATGCGGTCTCCGTTATGCCGTTGGCAGAAACGACCGTACTGTTGTTCACGTCACCTTTATGGACCTTGTTACTGGCATGGATGTTCCTGAAAGAATGCATCGGCCCGTACCGCATCGGCGCCATTCTGCTTGGTTTCACCGGCATTGTTATCATGGCCAACCCTTTTGACGGGCAAATCGATCTGCCTGTTCTCGGTCTGATTGCGGGACTGGGGTGGGGCTTTCTCTCCGGCGCGGTCGATACAACATTACGATGGATGGGCGCGACCGAACGTTCAACAACCACCGTGTTTTACTTCATGGTGTTCGGCACAGTAACCACAGCGCTGCACTGGCCGTTTGCAGAAGTACAGCCCGGTGGTTTTTCATGGCAAGCCCTGCTCATCATCGCAGGATTGGGCATGACCGGCCTGCTGTCACTACTCGCCAAAACACAAAGTTTCCGTCTCGGCGAAGCCTCGGTTATCGCGCCAATCATGTATACGATGATCGTATGGGCCGTGATTTTCGATTATGTGTTGTGGGATAAAATCCCGACATGGAATGTCATCGCGGGCGCAGCGCTGATTATCTGCGCCAACCTCGTCATCCTCTACCGCGAACGGCAGAAACGGCGGGTCAGTGCCCTGCTATCCGAGAATCGTGGTGACGGCTGTCCAAACGCATAGCCCTGCAGCCCCGAACCAGGAAAAAATAGTTAGATACATCGACCACACGCGGATTGTGAAATTCGTTTTCATGATTGCATAAATATGCATGCCACGGCCGATCACGAGCGCCAATGCGACAATATGCAGCATCCAGTAGGGCGCTCCACTCAACTCCGCGATTAAAATCAAGATCAACGCCATAGGCACAGTCTCGACAAAGTTACCGTGCGTACGAACGCGGCGCTCCAGCTCCTCATCCTTGCCCGTACCGAGACTGGTTTTTGTTTCCCTGCGTCGTTGAACGACCTGCAAGGTTAAGCCCAATTGAAACAACATCAATATTGCAGCATAAAGTCCGGTAATCATACTCTGCCCCCCTTTAGGTTGTGCGGCACCAGAAACGATACATAATCTTGAACGTTTCCGGATGCTTGTTCTCATACTCATCCCAGTTATCAAGGTTCAGCGCATCGGCATCGCCTTTGAATATTTTTTGATATTGATCAAAAACATTTGCAGGCAAGTGAAAGCCCAAAAAGCTCAGCCCCAATTCATCCAGAATATCCTTGATCTGTGGCAAGGTAAAACGATGCTCTTGCACATGAAAGAGAAGATCACGGCATTCGGATGTGTAATAGTAATCGATATATTTTTCCAGATACGCCACAATCGGCGCGCCGACCAAAGCAGTCGCATTATCCCTGAAATGCCTTATCCCTTCAGCATCCGACGCTATTCCCTCTTCGGTAATCACTGCACGTGACTTCACAATCCCCTCACGCGCTTTCTCGCTATAAAGCGCAATACGCATCAACCCGTTCGGCTTGAGCAAGCCATTCAGCACAGCCCACCCTGCCTTCGGATCTTTCATATGGTGCAACACACCCGAAGAGGTAATGTAATCGAACTGCTCATCCAGCGCACCAAGCTCCAGTATATCCGCATGTTTGAAGATTACGTTTTCAACGCCGAAATGCTGCGCTTTATTCTTTGCATACGCCAAACTGACACGACTCAAATCAACCGCAAGCACGTCTGCTTTCGGTAATGCTGCAGCCAGCTCGATCGCTTCACGGCCCGTACCGCAACCAGCAATCAGAATTTTTATGTCCTTGCCTGCAAGTTCGGCTTCTATCGTCTCATTCTTCAATGCAGACTCGAACGCATTCCAACGTGGATAAGGAAATTCTTCGTATTGCTGCTGCACAGCTTTGGATGTTGTGTCTTTAACATCGACCAGTTTTTCAATTTTTTGTGCAGCATTTTGCAACTTTAGTGGCTCCTCGATCTGTTCATTCAACACATCAAGAGCCAGAAGCTCTTTCGCGTCATCGCGCAGATACAGCCAATCATAACACGCATGAAGCGCACAATTTTCTGCTGACGTCTTGGCATCCAACTCCAGCAACGCCTCCTGCTCACCTTCTGTAGAAGAGAAAATATATTCCGTGCGGTAGGCATAGCTCGCAATCGCAGTAAGCAACGCCAGGTCGTGCACGCCTTCCTCCAAACAATAACGACGAAGAAACTTCACAAAATTTTCAAACGACTTTCTATGAACAACCAGCGCCGATAAACCCGTCAGAAAAAAAGCATCCTGTAAAAATGACGGAGCGGATTTTTCAAACGATTTTTTGAATGTTTTGTAATGCGGATTGCTGTCCAGTTTTTGCAACAAAGATTTAAAATCCCGATCCAGTTCCAGATCGCTCAACCACAGAGGGGCCAAATCCTGATGCAACAAGTCGGGCGTTTTCAAACATTTTAAAACCACGCCCCGCAAATCATCATTGCGCTGACCGAAGCGGTGGCTGCGGATATTCGCTATAAACTTTTGCTTATAAGTGTGCACGCTGCCATTGATGTTGATGGCACAGGCATAACAGTCCGCAGCGGCCAGCACTTGTCCTTGCTCGGCAAAAACATCGCCGGCGGCATCAAAGGCTTTGTGATGACGGGAGTCGTGATGGGCCGCTTTCTCAAACGACTGAATGGCCAGATCATGCTGGCCATTCTTCGCGAATTTCAAACCGAGTGCATACGCATTTTCCGCCTCTAAATTCGTCGATGAGGTCAGTTGGGTATGATCGGCGAAAACCATTTCAATTATTGAATTTGCAGACCGTTTTTATCGAACAGACCGATAGTCTCGTTTTTGTGGTCCAGACAGATTTCGATCACGCCTGCTTCTGAATTTGTTGTGACGCCGTATGTGTCGTCAATGAACGCAAGCACACGCTGCTGCTCCTGAGCGGACAAACGCAAGAACCCCTGCCCGACTTCGAGAACAGGCACGTCTTTATCGAATTTTTGACCTGTGATGATATCGGCACGGTAAAAACCATCGATCACATTCAGAGGGGAACCGCCGCGCATTTCCACCCAATCCTGGGGCGTCCATCCGTCTTCTGCCCACTGGCTGTTATGTGGCAATTTGGCTTCATCCAGATACGGGCGAACCTGCGTCCCTTTGGGCGGTTGCCAGATTTGTTGCCAGAAACGTCCGGCCCCGCCGGTTTTGACTTCAGTATCCTGATCATCGATCGCCAGTGCGCTCGGCGCATTCAGCAACAGCACCAAACCAAAGCTAAGACTATGAAAAATATAAGAAAAACGCATAAATACCCCAAATGGTTAATTTCAAGACCATCTTAACAATTAAAATGATATAATAATAGATATGGCAGGACCAATAAATATAGGACTCACAGGTTTGACAGCAGCGACGCGTCAATTAAACGCGAGCGCATCGAACATTGCCAACCTGCAAACAGTAGGGTCACTGCAAGAAGGCGGTCAGGCGCCGTACACACCGCTAACCACGTCACAAACAACAGTGACAGGCGAAGGCGGCCAACCATTCGGCGTGAACAGCACATACGCACTGCGTAACCCGCCATTCGTTCCCGCATTCGACCCCGACTCGCCATTTGCCGATGAAAACGGCGTAATCGGTGTGCCGAACATCAATCTGGCGGAGGAAGCCGTTAACCTCAACCTCGCCGAACTGACATTCAAAGCCAATGTCAGTGTGATCGAAACCGCAGCCGATCTGGACAAAGAACTGCTCAGCATTTTCGACGAACGCGTTTAATCCCTGTACTGATTTCCAATTCATCTTGTAAGCGTGAACGTAGTTCTGAATACTAGGAACTATGAAATTCGTTTATTTCGGTTACGACTTTATGCTGCCCGCCGTCAAACGACTGATCTTTGAAGGTCACGAACTGGCAGGCATTTTCAGCTTTGATGTCGACAATATTTTCAACTTCAACAGTGAATGCAAATCATTGGCCGTTGATCGCGGCAATCCGTTTCAATTGCAGCCGGCGCAGGACAAACACCTGCAATCCTTTATCGATGACGGTGTCGAATGTTTTCTGGCCGCGGGCTATCCGCATAAAATTCCGCATGTAGATGAGAAGGACGCTTACGCCGTCAACGTACACCCGACACGCTTGCCCAAAGGACGCGGCCTTATGCCGATACCGCCGATCATCATGGACAACATCAAAGACGCCGCCGGATTCACCGCCCATAAAATGACACAGGAATTCGATGCGGGTGACATCCTGTTACAGGAAAAATTCGACCTCGCCCCGAATGAGACCGTCGAAAGCTACACCGCCAAAATTGCTATCCGCGCACCTCAATTATTTTCAGACCTTTTTGCCGACCTGCCGAATTTATGGACGAACGCGACACCGCAAGACAAGTCACAGGCAACAACACTCAAACCGCCGAAAGAAGAAAGCCGCCTCTTCAAATGGAATTCATCCGTAGAGGAGATCGATAAAATTGGCCGTGCCTTTGGCCGTTTCGGGAGCATTGCCAATTTCGACGGACAATTCTGGGTGGTCTATCACTACGATTTCTGGAAAGAACAGCATGACTTCAAACCCGGTACAATCGCCGCACGTATGAGCCGCGAAGTCGTCATTGCCGTATCAGATGGATTTGTATGTTTAAAGGATTTTCAGCAGCTTCAAGCGGGCTGAATTAAGCCGCAACGTCGGGAAGACGGGCTTTCAGGAACCAGAACTTTTCAATCGCGCTCACAAAATCGAGCATATCTTCAAAACCGTTGCACTTGGGCACATAGGCATTGGCATGATTTCTGTAAGCTGAACGGACATCGGACTCTTCCATAGATGCGGACATCACAACGATGGGAATATCACAAAACTGTTCATCGCCTTTAAGCTCGGCCAGAATTTCATGACCGTCTTTTTGCGGCATGACCAGATCCAGAATAATCAATTGCGGACGGGGCTTATCTTCATACGGCGCCTCTCTCTTCAGAAAACTGATCGCATCATCGCCGCCCGTAACCTTATGTACAACATTATCTATCTGAGATTGGTTAAATGCCTGTTCGATAAAGAAAGCATCCGCGTCCTGATCGTCAACAACCAATATCTGTATAGGTAATGAAGTATTGAGCATCTGTATCCTATCCCTTATTTCTTTTTAAGCCGTCCTTTAATCTCGCTTATATTAGAAAAACTATAATAAACCAAGGAAAAAATCACGCTTCACTGTACTAAAATGGGGAATTTAACATTAAATTCAAGAGTAGCTGTATTGTCGCGGTGTAGTATTAAAACGCGTGGTCGGGGATTGTAATTACTCAGCAGCAGCCGATACTTTCACAGGTTTTCGCGGGCCGGATATGAATTTATAAGCACCCCCGACAACCAACAGCACAGTGGAGTAAAACACAAGCTCCATGCCTGTAGGACGCGGCGTGTAGCCGACCAGCACCTTCAGAGTTTCACCCAGAAAGCTGCCGCCGGAAAGAATAGCAGACGTATCCCATACCTCTGGATGCAGTGCAGGCAGAATACCCGCCGCAATCAGGAAGTTCGCACCCTGAGCGGCCATCCCTGCTGTCAGAACAATCAGCAACCAGCTTGTCACGGTGAACAAATATCTCTGCGCTGCCTTCAACAGCCCCATATAGAGCATTAACCCTACAATCGAGCCGCCAACCAGACCGCCAATGCCGCCGATAACAATTTCGGAAAGCGGGAAAGCCCCCGAAGCCAGCATACCGTAAGTAAAGAGCACAATTTCAGCGCCTTCGCGGAACGTCGCCAGCGCGACAACACCGACCAACACATACGCGGACTTATCGCCGGACACAACGTCCTGCCCCATTGTTTTGAGGTTTTGCGCCAGCTCTCGCCCGTGCGTTTTCATCCAGATCACCGTCCAGCTCAAAAACCCGACAGCGGTGAACATAACAGCGGCGTTAAACACTTCCTGCCCCACGCCGTCAATCGCTTGGGAAATACTGTCTGTGAAAAAGGCAATAACCGCGGAGCCAAAGACACCAAGACCAAGCCCGGCGAGCACAAGATTAATACGCCCCGGTAACCCGCGCGTAGCCGCCATGACAACACCGACCACAAGCGCGACCTCGATAATCTCACGAAATACGATAGTTGCGGTCGGGAACATAGCTCGGTCCTTGGTTAAAAATTACTCGACGATCAAATAGCCGTTGGCCGTATCCAGATTAAACTCACCGAAGAAGTGGTATTTACCCGGTTTCAACGGACCCACAAAAATAGTCGCCTGTGTGTTACCCGCAATGATTTTCTCACGGCGGAAATCGTCGCTTTCAAACTCTTCGGGGGTCGGGTCTTGGTTATCGACAACCAGCTTGATCTTCTCCCCTGCCGGAACGCGGATTTCTTCAGGTGTGAATTTGTGATCCTTGATTACAATCGTATACACGCCGTCCTCACTAGGGGCAGCAGCCTGCTCTTCGCCGAGCTTGATTTCATCAACAGCAGGTTCGAGCTTTGCAAACCATTCACGCACCTTGGCTTCTTCATGGTTTTCCGACGCGTGGTGAACCGCCTGAACGGCTTCATCGACCGCATCGAGCTGCCCTTGCGGAGCCGCCTTTTCAGCAATCAGCTTATCAATGGCATTTTCCAACGTGTAGCTGATTTCGTGGATTTGTTCGAGTTGCGAGCCTTCCAGCTTTTCGGACTTCAAAATACCGGCGATTTCAGCATTTTCGTCCTTTAAAGTCTTCAACGCCTCTTCAGTAGTGGCAATCGCGTGGCCCTCATAATGTTCGACCCGCGCTTCGTCATGATCATGGTCATGATCGTCTTCAGCCAGCACCGGAACAGCGATAGCAGAGAATAAAACACCGACGGTGGATACCAAAAGCAACTTCTTCATAGGATGTGTCCTTTCAAAACCTCTCTTAAATGAGAACAGTTCTTAACGGGCATATATTTATCACCTTGGCCTTAACTGTCAACGTATTAGCAGTTTCTCTTGCTTTTTAGGGCTTTAGGCTGTTATACGTGCCCCACTCGATGAATGAGTAGCCGGTCGCAGAATTCCTACCCGGCTTTATAGAGAAAACAAGGATTAGAACATGAAAACGCTTATAATCTGCTCGGGCGGCCTGGATTCCGTCACTTTGGCCCACAAAGTCGCCGAAGATAAAGACCGCACACTGACCCGACTCGTTTCCTTCGATTACGGCCAACGCCACAAAAAAGAACTCAGCTACGCAAAAGCATGCGCCGATCGTTTGGGCGTACCCCACCATATCGTTGACATCTCGTCCGTCGGCAAAGCTTTAACAGGCTCGGCGTTGACCGATGATGTCGATGTGCCCGACGGCCACTACGCTGAAGAATCCATGAAAATCACCATCGTCCCTAACCGTAACGCCATCATGCTGGCCATTGCATACGGTATGGCGTGCTCCAACGGTGATGAAGCCGTGGCAACAGCCGTTCATGGCGGCGACCACTTTATTTATCCTGACTGCCGACCCGACTTCCTCAAAAGCTTCGCAACCATGCAAGGATATGCTCTGGAAGACGTCGCCGAGATTGAGCTGTACACCCCTTACGCCAGCTTAAGCAAAACCGAGATTGCCGCCGATGCGGGCGCGCTAAACCTGCCTTTGGAAGAAACATGGTCCTGTTACAAGGGCGGTGAAATTCATTGCGGCACATGCGGTACATGTGTCGAACGCCGCGAAGCCTTCGATCTGGCGGGCGTAAAAGACACCACCGAATATGCAGATGAAAATTTCTGGCGCGAAAGCGTGAAAAAAGCGGAGAGCGCATAATGTATACAATCTCGAAGGAATATCATTTCTCAGCCTCGCACGTGCTTTACGGTCTGGATGACGATCACCCATGCTCTCGCCTGCATGGCCACAACTACATCGTGGTTGTCGAACTGCAATCCGAAACGTTGAATGAAAGCGGATTTGTTCGTGATTACCGCGAGTTGGATGAACTCAAACGTTATATCGATGACAAAATCGATCACCGTCATTTGAATGATGTATTGGGCAAGGACAATACATCCGCCGAAAACATCGCCAAGCATTTCTATGACTGGTGCAAATCACGCTGGCCCGAAGTTTCAGCCATATCGGTCAAAGAAACACCGAAAACACTCGCGACATACAGACCATGATACGCATCTCCGAAATATTCGGCCCCACTATTCAAGGCGAAGGCGCGTTGATCGGACAACCAACCGTGTTTGTACGCACGGGTGGATGTGATTACCGTTGCAGCTGGTGCGACACGCTCCACGCGGTAGACAGTGAATTTCGCCACGAATGGAAACCGATGAGCACCGAAGACATCCTCAAGGAAATCGAAAAGCTCTCCAGCAGCAAGCCCCTGATGGTTTCGCTTTCCGGTGGAAATCCGGCCATCCAGCCGCTTGGCGACCTCATCAATCTCGGCCATGAAAAAGACTATCAATTCGCGCTCGAAACCCAAGGCTCGATAGCCAAGGACTGGTTCACGGACCTCGACATTCTAACGCTTAGCCCCAAACCCCCATCCAGCGGACATAACACCGACTGGGATGCATTTGATGAATGCGTAAAAGCAGCAGGCCCCAAGACACGTACAGTCATGAAAATCGTCATTTTCGATGACGCCGATTATGCCTATGCGCAAGACGCCGCCAAACGTTACCCCGACCTGCCGCTATACCTGCAACCCGGCAACCACCAAGTCGACGGCAACCCCGATATGGACGGCTTGAACCAGCGCCTGCTCTGGCTGGCCGAACGTGTCACTAACGATAACTGGCATACTGCCCATGTCCTGCCACAGCTGCATGTCATGCTCTGGGGCAACCAAAAGGGAGTGTAAAATGAGTGAAGATATCTATGAAAACCTAACCCAATTGGGCGGAGACAACAAAATCCCGAGCAGCCCCGAAGAAGCGGTGCTGGAGCGCGTACCCAACCCGCACAAAGATGCCGATTACACGGTAAGATTTACCGCGCCCGAATTTACCTCCATATGCCCCCTGACGGGTCAACCCGACTTCGCCCATCTGGTGCTGGATTACATACCGGGTGACTGGCTGGTGGAAAGCAAATCACTCAAATTATTCCTGACATCTTTCCGTAACCATGGCGATTTTCACGAAGCCTGCACGGTGAGCATTGCAAAACGCATCCTCTCCGTAACAGAGGCAAAATGGCTCAGACTGGGCGGATACTGGTATCCTCGCGGCGGCATACCCATCGATATCTTCTACCAAACGGGCGAACCTCCGAAAGGCGTATGGATTCCCGAACAGGGAGTCGCGAATTACCGCGGACGCGGATAAAAGCTTCTAATTCAACCGGGCTTGGCTTATATTGCGCGACGGAAATATACGTGCCCTTCGTAGAATGAATCAATGGCACGCGAATTGCGTAATGAGTTTGAAACCTAGGGAAGCCTCATTTGCGATATGTAACAACCTTTTTGATGCTCTTTGTCCTGTCCGCATGCACGCTCGGGCCGGACTTCATGCGACCATTCACCTCCGCATCCGATCAGGGCTCTTTCCTGAATGAAGCAGACACCCCCGAAAACCCGCAAAGCATGGCCGCATGGTGGAAACGCATCGACGATCCACTGCTGGACCTCTACG
>JAESRE010000054.1 GCA_016764775.1 Alphaproteobacteria bacterium | reverse complement strand
GGCTCCGCGGCCCTCGTCAAGGACCTGAAACGACGCGGTCTGCTGGAGGACACCCTCGTAATCTGGGGCGGCGAATTCGGCCGCACCGTCTATTCCCAGGGAAAGCTGACCACCAAAAGCAGCATGATCGCGCCGATAAAACTCAGCACACAAAACTGCGCAATAGCCTGCAACCGCGTGTATGTTTCAGGCTTTTGTTCATCATGACTGCCCGCAAGGCTTAAGATGGTCAGGGTTAATGCCAGAATCGTAGCCGAGCTGGTCGCCACGGCAGAGCCATAATACAGGCAGGTTTTCTGGATTGATTCCAGCAGGTCCTTGGCCTCGCTGGCATATATCTGACCAATCGAAAATATCACAAAAAGCGTTATCCCGATTGCGATCAAGCAGGATATGGCAATCGGCTTATAAAGCTCCGGAGATTTCAGATAGGTTTTTATTTTCATATGGTTAGATGTAAAACGATTAGCTTCTTTGCCAAGACCCTAGCAAATTTTGGATACAGTGCTTGACATTTTTTGCCGATCCCGTCATAAACGCTTCTCAATTAGGAATTTTTAGGAGATTTAGCGATGGCAAAGGCCACCTACGTCAAAGTGAGATTGGAAAGCGAAGCGGGTACGGGCTACCGTTACTACGCCAAACGCTCGACGCGTGCAGAATATAAGCTGAAGCTTAAAAAGTACGACCCATGGGCAATTCACCCAGAAACAGGTAACAAGGGCGCTCACGTCTATTTCGTTGAGAAGAAAATGCCGCCATCGAAGAAGAACTAATATGTTTCTTTGAGATGAGCCGATCTCAATGGAAAAAGCGCCCGATATGAGGCGCTTTTTTTGTGCCTGAAATACAAGGACTTTGAGACATGCTTTTTGATAAAGCGAATAAATACACATTGCAGTACGAGCCGGATTTAAACATTCCGTCTAAATTGCTGCCTTACGTTTGGTGGGTGGCCAAACGTAACCCCGTGATGTGGACTATCCTTCTGTTGACCGATTTGGTTCACGGTGTGCGCTACCCGCTGGCGTTTTTCTTCGTCGGTTTAACCGTCGATGCGGTGACGAATGCGCCGACACAAGACGTGCCGCAAGAAGCATGGATTTATACAGGGCTGATTTTCGCCTCTCTGTTTTTCGGAGAGATGGCGCATCTCGTGTCGCACTACTGGACGTTCGAGTGGTGGAAACGTGCACGGGCGGAATTGCGTAGCGATATGTTCGCCTACACGCTTCAACATTCCTACACCTTCTTCCAGAACCATTTTGCAGGTTCGCTGGCCCGTAAAGTCAGCGAAGGTATAGAGCGCGCCGTTCAGTTGAACGAGCAATTGCGCTGGCAAATCCTGTTGCCGTTGATTGTTATGGCCATGTCCAGCGTCGTTCTGTTCAACATGTCCGTCTTTTACGGCTGTATCGTTCTGGCTTTTGTTTTCCTGCTCTTGCTGCCGGTGTTTTTGAAGATAGAAAAGCTGCGTGAGAAATCCCGCATCTATGCCGATAGCTGTTCCGATGTTTCGGGCCAGATTGTCGACAGCATCGCGAACATGGCATCGGTTAAATCCTACGCCCATGAAGCGCAGGAGATGATCGAGCACCGCCGCGTGTCCGAAGAGCAAATGAAGGCCTGGCATAAAATGCTGCGGGCCTTCCTGTTGCTTGATAACTACCGCCGCATGACATTGGTGATTTTCGGCGCAGGGATGATGGCGGCCTGTGTGTTGGGCTGGGAGCGCGGTGTGATCAGCCTCGGTGATATCGCGGCGATCATGGGTATTGCATTCAGCATCACCGCTAGCGCATGGAATTTGAGCTTTGGCGTTATCCACGTCACAGAGTCTCTGGGGTATCTGAATGACTCGCTCAAGACCCTGATCAAACCCCATGCGGTCACGGATACTGATGAGGCACCTGTACTTGATGTGGCTGAAGGGAGCATTGCCTTTAAGGATGTGAACTTCAACTATGCGAACCAGCCTGTGTTCGAAAAGCTGGATATTGATATCCCCGCTTGCCAGCGTGTCGGCCTGATCGGGCCGAGTGGTGCGGGCAAGAGTACGCTGATCAATTTGATCCAACGTTTTTACGATATACAAAGTGGTGCGATCGAAATTGACGGGCAGGATATTCAAGCCGTCACACAGGAATCCTTGCGCAGAAATGTGGCTGTGATTCCACAGGATACGGCGCTGTTCCACCGTTCGATCATGGAAAATATCCGCTATGGCCGTCTGGATGCCAGCGATGATGATGTGATTGCGGCGGCCGAGAAAGCCTGCGCGCGGGAATTCATCGAAGACTTGCAGGACGGGTTCGACACTATGGTCGGCGAGCGTGGCGTGAAACTATCCGGCGGTCAGCGCCAGCGGATTGCCATCGCACGCGCCATCCTCAAAGATGCCCCGATCCTGATACTGGACGAAGCGACCTCCGCACTCGACAGCGAAAGCGAGAAGCAGATCCAGAATGCGCTCGAACATCTCATGGAAGGCAAAACCGTGATTGCGATTGCGCACCGTTTATCAACGATCAGCCACCTCGACCGCTTGCTGGTCATGGATAATGGCGCAATCGTCGAGGACGGGCCACATGGTGAATTGCTCAAAAATGACGGGCTTTATAAGAAGCTCTGGGCCATGCAATCGGGCGGATTTTTACCAAAATCGTGATCAGCCGCAATTACAGTGTTTTGTTTTGCGGCTTTTCGCGCTACTTATCTTGTCATGGTTGACTGGATTAAGACTGATTACTTGCCCGAGGCTTCCCCGAAGCTGCCCCGTAAAACGCTCCCCTTCATTTTGTATTTCCTGAAGCAGGCGTGGCCGGGTTTTGTCATGGTCGCAATCTTAAGCGGTACGGCCGATATTATCGGCGCGTTCATTCCCTACTACATCAAGTTGATCGTCGATGCGTTCAGTGAAAATCAAGATGCGCCTGCGCAAGTGTGGGAAGCCTTGAAATGGCCGCTGATCAGTTTTGTCGGGCTGGTGCTGATCCTGAAACCTGTCAGTGAACGGAGCGGCGCGTGGTTGATGTCGTATTTGCGCCCGGCCTTCACCAATATGATGTGCCGCCAGCTCGCGCTGTATATGCACAAGCATTCTTATAACTACTTCCAGAATGATTTCGCGGGGCGGCTGGCCAGTAAGGTTATTGAAACACCGAATGCGATCGCGGGCATTGTACAAACGACACTCGGTACGGTCTGGATGTCGGTCATCCGCATGATGATCGCCTTAACGCTTTTCAGTATTACGCACTGGGTGTTCGGTATGATCTGTGCCGCATGGATTGCCGCCTACGCGCTTCTGGCGTGGGTATATGTTCCGAAAATCATCAACACGTCCAAGACGATGTATAACGACCGTAGTATTGTACGCGGGCGCTATGTCGACACGCTGACCAATATCATGACCGTGAAGTTATTCGCGCGTGAGGAGCATGAGGACCAATATCTGCTTGAATCCTTGAAGAACACTACACGTTCAGGGCAGAAGATGTTGCTGACCAATAATGCGAAGAACATCTGGGCCGAAGTGTTGATTGCCCTGTTCCTCGGGTCCAGCTTCATCGCCGCGATCATGTTGTGGGAAGTCGGCTCGATTACGACAGGGGATGCGGCAATGGCTATCCCTCTTGCACTCAGCCTGACCAACCTCTCGACATGGATGATCCATGTGCTGGCGAGTTTTTTCGAGAATATCGGGCAAGTGCGCGAAGGGATGGAAACGATCCTGAAAGGTCAGGATGTTCAGGACACGGCCGGTGCCGAGACATTGAAGGTTCAAGACGGGACAATCAAAATACGGAATATCGGGTTTAAATATACGGATGATCTGGTTTTTGATGATCTGGATATCTCCATCGCTGCAGGAGAGAAAGTCGGCCTCATCGGTCCCAGCGGCGCAGGTAAAACAACCTTGATCAGTTTGCTTTTGCGTCTGTTCGATGTGCAGGACGGACAGATACAGATCGACGGACAGGATATACGCAACGTCACACAGAAATCCTTACGCGAACAAATTGCCGTCATTCCGCAAAGCGCGAGCCTGCTGCATCGTTCCGTGCGCGAGAATATTGCATTCGGTAACCCCGATGCTACAGATGAACAGATCATCGCCGCAGCCGAAAAAGCCAATGCGCATGAATTCATTCAAAGCCTGAAAGACAATAAAGGCCGTACAGGATACGACGCCCTCATCGGTGAACGCGGTGTGAAGTTGTCGGGCGGGCAACGCCAGCGCATTGCGATTGCACGCGCTATTTTGAAAGACGTCCCGATCCTTATTCTGGATGAGGCAACGTCATCACTGGATAGTGAAAGCGAGCATCAAATTCAAAGTGCGTTAGAAAAATTGATGGAGGGTAAAACCGTGATCGCGATTGCGCACCGTTTGTCGACGATCAATCATCTCGACCGTTTACTGGTTATGGATGACGGTAAAATCGTCGAGGACGGACACCATGAAAAGCTGATCCAGAATGACGGGCTTTATAAAAAGCTTTGGGCGATGCAGTCAGGCGGGTTTTTGCCCAAGTCATGGGCCGCTTAAGAGCCCGTTTGGCGTCCTTGCACTTCGTAATCCGCAGGGTTTAGCTTACCGATATCTTCGAATACGACAGAGTTACGGCCGCTTTCCTTGGCGTTATAGACCATTTTATCGGCGCGCTCCAAAACCTGTTGCACTGTATGCTCACCCGGCTCAATAATCGCTGCGCCAATTGAGGTCGTGACTTTGATCGGTCCTTCGGGTGCGCCAACCTCGAACAACTCATCCTGCACGGCACGGCGCAGACGCTCGGCCACCATATAGGTACGGCGTTCCGAAATATCGGGAAGGATGACGACGAATTCCTCACCACCCAGACGGGCAACAAGGTCAAAGCTTCGCAAATTATCGACAAGACGTTTAGAGAAAATCTTCAGCGCTTCGTCACCGGCCTTGTGGCCATAGGTATCGTTCACCGGTTTGAAGTGATCGATATCGATCATCATCACAGCCATCGCCTTATTGTTTTCCTGATTTTTCTTCAGCAGCTTCTCGAGGTGAACCTCCAGATAACGGCGATTATACAAGCCCGTCAAACTATCCGTCAGCGCCATGGACAGGCTGACTTCGAAACTGGCGCGTAGGCGTTCCTGAAAACGCTTACGCCGGATTTGTGTGCGGGAACGGGCGAGCAATTCACTGCGCTCCAGCGGGCGGATCAGGTAATCGTTCACACCGATTTCCAGACCATGGGCGATGCGCTTCATGTCTTCATCGGTACCCATCATCATAATTGGTACGGCGCGGCTGCGTTCGTTGGATTTAAGGTGAGAACACAGGCGTAACCCGTCTTCATTATCCAGATTGAGGCTGACCAAAATTACATCGTAATCATGAGAAGCAATCAATTCCATCGCCTCGGCACCGTTTTCAGCCGCCATGATTGTGTGATTATCTTCGTCGAGTGTCTCTTCGATTTTGCGCAGCTCGAAATCCTTGTCTTCAATCACAAGGACGTTGGCTTTTTCTACGGCCTCGCTCATGGCTGTGGCGTTCTCATCCACCACACCGAGCTGGTTGGCCGTATTTTCACGCATACGCCATTCATCGGTCGACATTTTCAGACGGACCAGAGAGCGCACGCGCGCCATCAGCGCCATATCATTGATTGGTTTGCTGAGGAAATCATCAGCACCGGATTCAAGCCCGCGTACCTTGTCCTGCACATCCGTCAGGGCCGTGACCATGACAACAGGGATATGCGCACTTTCAGGGTCGGATTTAATGCGGGTACAAACCTCGAAACCGTCCATACCAGGCATCATCACATCGAGCAAAACAAGATCGGGATTTTCCTCAGCGACCTTTTTCAATGCCTCCTCGCCGTTCATGGCGGTAAGAACTTCGTAATACTCGCTGGTCAGCTTCGCTTCGAGCAGTTTTACGTTCGGTAAAATATCATCAACAACCAAAACCCGTGCAGACATTTATTTCCTTTATTTTTCTTTCTTTGACTTACAGATAACTCTGGATGACATCCATAAAATGAACGACCGAAATGGGTTTGGAGATATAATCTTCACACCCACCTTCCCTGATTTTTTGTTCATCGCCCTTCATCGCAAAGGCCGTGACCGCAATCACAGGGATATCCTTTAATTCATCATCTTCCTTGAGCCATTTTGTTACATCAAGCCCTGAAACCTCGGGAAGCTGAATATCCATCAAGATCAGGTCCGGTTTATGCTCCCGCGCCAATTCCAACACATTGCGGCCGTCATTGGTTTCAATGGTCCCTATACCATGTGCTTCCAATAAGTCCTGAAACAGTTTCATGTTCAGCGCGTTGTCTTCGACAATCAGCACCGTTTTTACGTCCGTCTCTTTTTTGTCTTCCGGCTTGGCGCCCATCAGGCATTCCCTTCCCTAAGTAATATAGTTTACGCCAGTAATCTTAACGTTTTTTAACCGCCCCATAAACCCGTCTTATTCATCAATGATTTCAGGTGTTTCTCCGGCACTCTGACAGCCATCCTCGACGGGTTCAACGGCCACAAGTTTTTGTGAAACCGTGAAATCATCATATTCGATCAACATGTCACTGATCAGGCTGTTTTGATGATAAACGAGGGTCATTTCGTAATCGGATGTTGCCTCGTTGTTGTTGAGCGGAAAAAACGCCAAACGCACGTTGTGCGCAGGTGACGAGATCAAGTCCTTATCCAGCGCGCTGTAATCCAGCTTGGCCTGATCCGGCGTGACTTCTTTACCTATAAAGGCGTTCACGCTGACCGGACCTTCTTCGTCGCTGCCGTCAAACAGCGTTGCGGAGTAGAATTTTTCGCCTTTTTTCATGCGCTCGGCGACCTCGATGCTGTGTGCTATCGGGAAAAGCGTGCCATCGGGCAGTTCAAACTCCAGATCGGAAGGAATGGTAAACATCGCGCTGCCCATGCCCCCAGAAACAGGCATAGCCGCGTTTCCGCGCAATTCCTCGAAAATCTGGCCGTGGCGCTTGCGTTGTGAGGTGTAATTCAAAGACTGTCCGTCAAAGCTTTCATAGGTCGAAAAACTGCTGGTGATGCGCATCGGCGCACTATCGGCGTATTCGTAGAGCAGATTAAAGCGGTGGTTGGAAATCCACGCATCGCACACAGGCTGCCATTCATAGAACATTTGCCCTGAAATATTGAGAATTTGAGAGCCGCTGCGAGCGCCAATCATACGGATATCGTACAGAGCCTTGTGAGGCTTAAAACCAAGCGCATCCACCCGTGTTTTGATTTCGTCACTATGTGCATCCCGATCAGTGAAGGAGACGGCAGCCAGAATGATAAAAACAAAGGAAAATAAACGCATTTGGGGCCTTTTTCTTGCAATGCGACATCATATCAAAGCGCGATATATAGGCAAAGCACAATATATGCAAAAAGGCGGGCAAGACCTGCCTAGCGGCCTGTTTTTCACGGCAAATTTCTCAGGGCGCGGGCAAAACTCGCCCTGCGGGCTGCGTTAAGCCTCTGAAAAACAAGAGCTTTATATATACATAATCTGGCATGGCACTCGCATAGTTATCACATATGTCACTCAGCGGTAGCTAAAAAGAAAGGGGTGCTTGATGACATCCGATGCCATACAGAATAAAGAAACCAGCCTTAACCATCTTGCGGGGCAAGATTTGTCAAAAGGGCTGGAATTAACACGTGACCAGTCATTTCTCGACGGAACGCACGATATTTTCGACGTGCTGGCCCGTAAAGGCGGAAACGACCTGCATCCTCTCACAAAGAATAAAGAAGCCCTGCAACAAACTATAGGCTTTCTAGACCGCGCACGCGCCATGCTGGGTGCGGCGGAGCAGAAAATCAAAACGCAGGCCGAGGATATCCAGTCTTTAAAGAAGCTGGCCCAGATCGACAGTGTTACAGGCCTAATGAACACAGAAGGCTTTTCGGCCGCATTAAAGCGTGAAATAGCGCGTACAAACCGCGGCCTGAGCGAAGGCGGCCTGCTGGTGCTTTTCAATCTGGAAAATCTGGACGCTATTGAAAAGAATAATGGCGACAAAGCTGCGAGAACGGCGCTGAGGCTGGTCGCACGCGCTCTGGAAAGCGAAATACGCGATATGGACCTTGCGGCTCGCATTGACGAAGACGAATTCGTCCTGCTGTTCAGCGACACCACAATGGAAAAGGCGCTGAACCGCTTACAGAACATGGCATTACGCCTGAACCGCCTGTCCCTGATCTGGGATGGTGCCGAAATCCGCGTCAGCCTGAGCCTTGGCCTGAAAAGCTACGAAGCAGGCGATCAGCCCGATAAAGTGTTCAGACAAGCCAGCATGGATCTGAAACGTAACCGCAAAGGTGTTGCCTAACGTCATATTTAAACATCGATATTCCCTGGCCTGTTTTTGCCCTGAACCCAACCGTGAACTCCCCTAAAAAAACAGGCACACAACCAAAAGCCCGGCTCATTCCCCTCCAATGAAGAGCCGGGCTTAACTTTTTGACGGGCCAGCCATAAATGCGATATGGTAATGACTTCATTATTAAGGAGTATTCGATGAATACGTTTGCCCAACCGACATCAGGTGATACCGATCCCGCGAACGAGGCGATCCGGAATTTCCACTTCAACCTCGCACAAATCCGCGAAATAGGTCTCGACCACGGTGTTTCCGAGGGCGTGTTGGCCCGTCGCATGAAGGATTTGACGGATACAGAGCGCGAACTCCTTAGAAGCCGATACAGCGACGAAGTCATGCGGATGCTGGCGCAAAAGTCATACGAACTGGGCAAAGACATCATTATCTACGCCGATAAAATCGATGATATGGCCGATGCTATCGATGACGCGATTAAAGACCTTGAAGGTCTGGAACCTGCGGAACAGCATCAAGAACGCTTGAAAGACCTGAAGGAAGATAAAGGCGAGTTGGTTAAACACCGTCAAAGCTTGGAACGGATCGAGCGCAATCGTGTGAATGCCACGCCCGAAACAATCCAGCATGTCGAAACCGAATTTACCGAGTTTCAGACACGCTTTGACACATTCGAAGACAGTTTCCGCAACCGCTCTTATTCAAACATGTTTGATATGGGTGCAATCAGCCGCGGTGCACGTGACAGGCAGGATCAGCCCACACGCCGCCAGACCTTCGATTACGACGAAACGCTGGTCTATAACAAGCCTTCGGCTGATGCCGACGCGGCTTAGACCTTAAGCCGCTTTACCGTCGACCGCTTTTTTCGGTAAATTCAGTTTCAAGTGCAGATCTTTAAGCTGCTCAGGCTTAACCTGTGACGGTGCCTGCATCATCTGATCTTCGTACTGACCGTTCATGACGAAAGCATATACTTCGCGCAGGTTCGGTTCATCCGCCAACAGCATGACAATACGGTCCAGCCCGAACGCCAAACCACCGTGCGGTGGTGCGCCGTAACGCATGGCGTTCAGCATGCCGCCAAACTCCGCTTCCAGAACAGTTTTGTCATAGCCGGCAATTGCAAATGCCTTTTCCATGATTTCCGGTTTGTGGTTCCGTATCGCACCGGACGCCAGCTCGAAGCCGTTACACACACAGTCATACTGATATGCCAGAATGTCTTCGGGATTGCCGACTTCCAGAGCCTCTTCCCCGCCTTGCGGCATGGAGAACGGGTTGTGGGAGAAGTCGATTTTCTGTGCGGTTTCATCGAACTCATACATCGGGAAGTCCACGATCCAGCAGAATTTATATACGCCTGTCTCACGCGCCGCTTCGTGACCTTCGGGCAAGGCATTGCATATCGCGTCACGGGCTGCACCCGCAAACTTGGCCGCGGGGCCTTCCTGATTACAGATGAAGAAGACCGCGTCGCCGTCTTCACATTCGGCAATCTTGCGCAACTCGGCTTGAGCGGCTTCGGGAATGAATTTCGCGATCGGACCTGTGCCCTCGCCGTCCTTGAACAGAACATAACCGAGACCCGGAGCGCCTTCGCCCTGTGCCCAACTGTTGAGTTTGTCAAAGAAGCTACGCGGCTGGTCGGCAACATTCGGTGCGCGGATGGCGCGGACAACGCCGCCCTTTTCAATGACGCCTTTAAACGCTTTGAATTCCACATCGTCACGGCCAAAGACTTCGGTCACATCGCAAATAACCAGCGGGTTACGCAAGTCAGGTTTATCAGAGCCGTATTTCAGCATGGCTTCCTTGTAAGCCAGATTCGGCAACCAGACGACTTCACGCTTTTCACCGGTAAAGTCTGCGAATTCCTTGAAAGTCTCTTCGATCACAGGCTGGATCGTGTTGTGCACGTCTTCCTGTGTCACGAAGCTCATCTCGACATCGAGTTGGTAAAACTCAGCCAGACGGTCAGCACGGCCATCTTCGTCACGGAAACACGGTGCGATCTGGAAGTATTTATCAAAACCGCCCATCATCAGAAGCTGTTTGAACATCTGCGGCGCCTGCGGCAAAGCATAAAACTTACCGGGGTGCAGACGTGAAGGCACGAGATAGTCACGCGCACCTTCGGGTGAACTGGCTGTCAGAATGGGTGTCTGGAATTCCTGAAAATCCTTATCCCACATTTGCTGGCGCAGGCTTCTGACCACGTTGTTACGCAGACGGATGTTTTTCTGCATCTTCTCGCGGCGTAAATCGATGTAACGGTAACGCAGGCGGATGTCCTCACCCGCGCCGTCATCTTCGGCAACCTGAAACGGAATAACGTCCGATGCGCCCTGCAAGTCGGCTTTCTCGATATATACTTCGATCTCGCCCGTATCCATCTTCGGGTTTACGGTTTCGTCCGTACGTGCCTTTACGACGCCGGTAATGGTCACAACGCTCTCGTTACGCCAGTGCTCAACCTCTTTCAGGAGCGGCGAGTTTTCCTCGATAACACACTGGGTCAAACCAAACGTATCGCGCAAATCAATAAACAATACGCCGCCGTGGTCGCGGACTTTGTGAATCCAACCCGACAATTTGACGCTTTTGCCGACATGATCTTTACGCAGTTCTGCGCAGGTGTGTGTTCTGTAATCGTGCATTTTAATCCTCGTTAAATTTCATTACGGTTTTAAACACGCAACGCCCTATATGCAAAGCTTTTCTTAGGATATACGCCGCGATGCGCGCCGTTAAAAGATCAGGTTTCGAGATCACATCCCATGCCAAAGCTTTTTCCGGCGGTGGGGTCTTTGAACAAAATGGCCAACAGCTCACGCAGTTCCGGGTCCAGCTGTTCGAGCCTTTCATTGAATGACGGCACATCAATCAAATCCTGCGGCGGGGTATTCGGGTCGGTATTGGCCTCTGCTTCGTCCAGAATATCGCGGTACAAATTGCGTAACAACATCGGGTGCACACCCATTTGCATCGCGCGCAGATCAATCATCTCACCCAGTGTATCAACACAGCCGTCATACGGCTCGGCGGGATACAGCTCGGGGTCTTCGGGCAGCATTTCACCATTTTGCGCCCACGACGTTTGCGGGGCTGCAACGGTCAGCCCAACAGTGAATACAGTTGCCAATGCTCTCTGGCTCATAAAACCTCTTTTATAACTTGAGCGTTATGTATAATTTGAGCGTCTAAATAGTCAAGCCTGTTGCATTTTTCTGAGCAGGCGTTAAGACCTAACCATGCTTATTACTGATCAAAATGAACTCAACAAGTTTTGTAACGCCCTCAAATCCGAAGAGTATATTACTGTCGACACCGAGTTTTTGCGTGAAAAAACCTACTACCCCAAACTCTGTCTGATCCAGATCGGAAACAAGGACAAGAAAGCAGCGGCGATTGATCCGTTAAAGGGCAATCTGGACCTGACCCCTGTCTTTGAACTGTTCTTTGATAAGAACATCTTGAAAATTTTCCATGCGGCACGACAGGATCTGGAAATCTTCTATAACCTGACCGAAAAGGTCGTCACCCCGATTTTCGACACACAAATTGCCGCCATGGTTTGCGGATACGGCGATTCCATCGGCTATGAAAATCTCGTACGGAACATTACGGGCAAGGGGCTGGACAAAAGCGTGCAGTTCACCAACTGGTCCAACCGTCCGTTAAGCGACAAGCAGATCAATTATGCTCTGGGCGATGTGACGCACCTCGTGGATGTCTATGAACATCTCTCCGAAGAGCTTGAAAAAAGCAACCGTACGGACTGGGTGTTTCAGGAAGAAGAAGTACTGTGTGACCCCGCAACGTACGAAAACGACCCTTACCTCGCATGGGAGCGGGTTAAAATCAAAACCCCGAAGCCTAAAACTCTGGCGACTTTGCGCGAGTTGGCGGCATGGCGGGAAAAACGGGCACAGGATAAAGACCTGCCGCGAAGCTGGGTCATGCGTGACGATACGCTGGCCGATATGGCCGCGCAAATGCCCAAGACCGTTCCGCAGCTCAAAAAAATCAGAAACATGCCTAATGATCTGGCGGAAAGCCGTCACGGTCCCAGACTGCTTGAATTGATCAAAGGCGTCGACGACACCGATCCGAAAACGTGGCCGAAGCCAAAGAAACGGAAATCGTTACCGCCGCATATTTCGGCAACGATCGATATTTTGAAAATGCTTTTGAAAGTACAATGTGCGGAACATGGTGTTGCGACAAAGCTTGTTATCTCCAATGACCAGATTGAACAACTCGCACAGGACAGCAATGCCGATATCCCCGCGCTCAAGGGCTGGCGCCTCGAAGTTTTCGGCAAGGATGCCGTTGCCTTGAAAAATGGCCAGTTGGCAGTCGGCTTGAAAGGCTCTAATATTGTTAAATACAAAGTGAGCAACAAAACGGAAACCAGCGAGTAAATGAAAACGCTTTTACTGCTTCGTCATGCACAGGCCTTGCCGTCTTCCGCGACCGTGGGTGACTTCGAACGCAGTCTCAGCCCCAAGGGCATTGAAGATGCGCGCAAGCTGGGCGAAGTGTTAAAAGCACAGGATCTTTCGATTGATCTGATCAAGTGTTCTTCCGCAAACCGCACACAACAAACGACGGCCGAAGTCTGCGCAGGGCTGGAACAAAACATCCATACTGAAAATTCGAAATCGATTTACAACGCGAGCGCCGGTGACTTGTTCAAAATGATTCAGGACACGGACGACAAGGTCGACACACTTATGATCGTCGGACATAACCCCACCGTTTATGAACTGGTCAGCAAGCTGGCCGCGACGGGCAGCAACGCGGTCTTCGACAGTCTTGCGCACGGATACTCCCCCGCGACATTGACCATCATCGAGACCGGTATTGAAAGCTGGGCGGAGATTAACCCCGACCAATGTGAAGCCAAAGCCGTATTTGACCCATCCGATTATAACGCACCGGAACGTCCCACACGTTGGATGTAATCTGGGGATGTAATCTTTTTAATCTTCGTGAATGGCCATCAGGACCTGCCGCATCAGCGGGACGGAAATCCCTTTCTTACGAGCATAGGCCATGGAATCCGCCTTTTCGACAATCTCTTTTGCCGCAGCAAAAGACCGCTCCATGCGCGGCAGAATGTAAGCAATGACTTCCTGCCCGATTGCAAGCTGACGGTCACTGAACAGCTTGATCAGGATTGAGCCGAGTAGAATATCATCGGGGGCTTTGATCATTGCATGCGGCGCGGCGCGGAAACGTGATGCCAGATCGGCAATCGTAAAGTCTGCGTCATTCGGTGTCATCCGTGTCGTGACAAGGAAGCTGCGCTGCTCCTCTCTCATAATGTTGTAGAGATGGAACAATGTGGTCTCCGCTTCGCGTTCACCGATCCAGAGATCAATACCGTCGATCACGACATAGTCGCCTGCCTCGGCGATGTCGTTTGCGCTCATGCGCATCAAATCTTCAGGGGCGATGACGGCGGCTTCGGCTTTGTCCGCCCATACGGCGGCGAGGTGTGACTTGCCGCTTGCGGCGGGGCCGCTGATCACCAGCAGCGGCGCAGGCCAGTCCGGCCAACGGTCAATCCATGCGACAGCGTCGCGGTTACTCGGACCGATCAGGAAGTCCTCACGCCCGAGCGCAGGACGAAGAGACAAATCGAGAGGGAGTTGCTGCACGGGTTCGACCATTGCCTAAGCTCCGGCCTTGGACGTTTTCTTTTTGGTCGTTTTCGGCTTTTTCGCTTTGCCTTTGTAAAACGAACTGTCCTTGTATTGCTTCAGGGCGAAGCTTGAAAGAACGCCTGCAACCGCGGCCACGGGAACGGCCAGCAACATGCCGAGAATGCCGAATAACGCACCGCCGGCCATCAGAGCGAAGAACACCCAAAGCGGGTGCAAGCCAACACTGTCGCCCACGATTTTAGGACTGAGCAGGTTGCCTTCGATCAGCTGTCCTGCGATGAAAATACCGCCGATAATGCCGACGAACATGATGTCCCCGCTCTGGAACCATGCGACAGCCACACTGACGATCAGGCCCAGCGTGGAGCCGACCAGCGGGATAACGGAAATCAGACCCGAGATCAAACCGATCAGGAAGCCGTATTTCAGCCCCGCAATACTCAGGGCAATGGCGTATGCGATGGCGAGAATAACAGCAATGCTTATTTGCCCGCGAACGAAGCCCGCGATTTTTGTATCGATCTTTTTCAACAGATCCAGAATTGTCTCTTTATGGTCCTGTGGCATTAATCCTGTAACCCATGCAGTCAAATTGTCCCATTCCTTCATCATGAAGTAGGTGACGATCGGCGTCAAAATCAAGACCGACAACATATTCAATGCGGCCTGACCGCCCGCGACCACATGCGCGGCGACTTGTTTTGTCACCTGTGCGGCCGTGCCCATATGGCTGGAGAGAACCTCTTTCAGATTGACTTCACCACCCTCACCGAGCATGCTCATAACCTGAATAGTATATGGCTCGAGCCACTCCACAATTTTATCGAGGTATGTCGGGAAGTCCTCAGCCAGTTGCAGGCTTTGCTTGTAAAGCACGGGAATAAGCACCGCCAGAAAGAGGGCGATAAACACATAGAATACAGCCGAAATGATCAGCGCCGCAGGGCTGCGCTTGATCTTCGCTTTGCCCATATAGTTCACAAGCGGGTTGAGCAGGTAGGCAATCGCCATACCCAGCACAAACGGCAAAAGCACCGCTTTAAACAAATAAATGAATCCCAAGAACCCCAGAAAAGCGAGGGACCAGAACAAAATGTGATTACGGACAGTCATTCACCGGCCGCCTTTCTAAAACTGTGATTTGTAGTATTCGCGTGACGGCGGAACATTCGACCCCGGCGAGGCCGGTTGAGGCTGAATCGTTTCCCCTGATTGCGGACGGATCAGGTTTTGTCTACTTCCGCCTCTGGCGTTACGGCTGCTGCGCAACTCATAAACCGCATTGGCAGAGTCTTTGTTACCGTAATAGCCATCCAGCAACCCTTGCGAGTAGTCGGCATTCAACCCATTTTGTGATGCCGCGTTTTGAACACGTGGCTGCTCCAGAAGCAGATCGACCTGTTGTAACGCGATGCGAAGACGGTCGAGCGTGCCTTCATATTCGATTGCGATATAGGCATCTCTGGGTGAAAGCGCTTTAAGCTGGATGTTCTTAACCCCCCGCGCGCGATTCAGGTTGCGCTGGAAGGCCGCCCATTCCTGCAGGGATGCAAAGCTGACATGCGCCTGAATGGTGCTGGCGGATTGGGTGCTGTCGACAACGGTCTTTTTCTTCCAGTCCTGACGCAAGGCTTCTTTAACCTTGGCCACGCCGCTTGCGTACAGAGCACTCTCGCTCTGGTTAGCAACGGCACGGGCCATAATCTGGTGTACATATTCGGGGCGGGCTCGGTCAGTACGGTAAAGCTGGATATTCAATCCTGTGCCTTCGGGTTTGGCAATCGCGATCACGGCTTCGCTCGCGCCGTAACGTTCAACCAGAGAATACAAATTGCGTTGCCTGTAAGTCAGGGCTTCGTCTTCACCGAGATCAGAGACATCGGCCAGATCACCGACCGGCACAACCAAAGGCACAAGACCGCCGGCCAAACCGGGCGTTGATGCCCACGCATCCATCCACGGGTTATTATCCCAAAGCTCCATGCCGCTGCTGGTTTCCAGAAATGGCAAAATCAGAATCGGGCGGCTCGGCACATCTGTGTATTGCTGGCCTTTTTGCGAGAAGTAGCGTTTTACAGCCGTATCGCGGAAACGGAATGTGTATGTACCGATATAGCGTTTAGCGGAGAGCTTCTCATTCTTGACTTCGTAATCCTGCACCAATGCGGAAATCGTCTGCACGGGAAGGTTCGAGTAATCTGTTTGCTGCGGTGAGGACAGCATGCGTTTTGTGAGTTCCTGAAACGCTTGAAGCTGGGCCTGTTCGAAGGCTTGCTCACGGGCTTTCAGAGCGTTTTCAGCCGTTACATCGACCTTCACGTCTTCAACTGTGAACAGGGCATTGGTCGCCTGCGCGTCCGCGGCGGTGGTCCAAACGCACAACACCATCGCAAAAACGATGAGGGCTTTGGTAAAGGTTTTGTTGACTAAGGTCATCTAACAGCCTTATGTGTTGAACGCATTCAGGTTTAAAAGTGTTGAACTCTCATGTTATAACCACCTGTTTTGGAAATTTGAAGTTCTATCACGGTAGAACGCCTAGAAAACTGAAGATAGCTTATGAGTGAAAGTGCCTATAAAGACGCAGGCGTTGATATTGAAGCCGCCGCAGAATTGGTGAACCAGATCAAGCCGCACATCAAAAAAACCCACCGCAGCGGTGTGATGAGTGGTATTGGCGGTTTCGGTGCGTTGTTCGATTTGAAAGATACGGGCTATACCGATCCGATTCTGGTTTCAGGCACGGACGGTGTCGGCACAAAAATCAAAATCGCCATTGATGCGGACATTCACGACACGATCGGCATTGATGCGGTCGCGATGTGCGTGAATGATGTCGTGGTACAGGGCGCAGAACCCCTCTTCTTCCTCGACTACTTCGCCACAGGCAAGCTTGAAAACAATGTGGCTGAAGCCGTGATTAAAGGCGTTGCCGAAGGTTGTCAGCAAGCCGGATGCGGTCTGATCGGTGGTGAAACAGCCGAAATGCCGGGCCTGTATGCCGATGGTGATTATGATCTGGCCGGTTTTACAGTCGGCGCGGTCGAACGTGAAAACCTGCTAACCGGTGAGCGCATCGCCGACGGTGACGTTATCTTAGGCTTGGCCTCCAGCGGCCTGCACTCCAACGGATTTTCTCTGGTACGCAAAATTGTCGAAGGCTCGCAAGGCTTCGGATATGACCAGCCTGCCCCGTTTGCATCGGGCAAAACAATGGCCGAAGCGCTGCTGACGCCTACACGTATATATGTGAAGACCATGCTGGAAGCGCTTAAAATCGAAGGCGCCGACGGCAAAACAGCGATCAAGGGCATGGCCCATATTACAGGCGGCGGACTGGATGAAAATGTGCCGCGTGTAATCCCTGAAGGTATGAGCGCCCGTATCGATTGCGCCACATGGGATTTACCTCCTGTTTTCAAATGGCTTATTCAAGCGGGCAACCTGAAGCCGTCCGATATGGCCACGACCCTCAATGCGGGGATCGGTATGGTCGTTGTTGCGGACCCGTCCAAGAAAGACGACTTGATCGAGAGCTTCAAAGCTTCGGGCGAGACCGTGTACGAGATTGGCAACATTGAAAAAGGTGACAGCCCCGTGGTTCTTGATAACAGTGAAACAGCCTGGTCATAAGCGATGAGCGACCTGAAACTAGCGGTTCTGATTTCCGGTAACGGTAGCAATCTTCAAGCCTTGATCGATGCCTGTGCGCAAAGCGACTTCCCTGCGCAGATTTCACTGGTCATTTCCAACAACCCCGACGCCTATGGCCTGCACCGCGCGCGTGATGCAGGCATCAAAGCCGTGATCATCAATCATAAGGATTATAACTCGCGCGGTGAATTCGAGGATGAAATTCAGGCTGCGCTGGATAAACAGCCCATAGACCTGATCTGCCTTGCCGGGTTCATGCGCATTCTGACCCCGTCTTTTGTCGAACGCTGGCCCGACCGCATACTCAACACGCATCCGTCATTGTTGCCGAAATTCGGCGGCGAAGGCATGTACGGCATGAATGTGCACAAAGCCGTGATCGAAGCAGGCGAAACAGAGACGGGATGCAGCATTCATTACGTTATACCCGAAGTTGACCAAGGGCCGGTGATTTTGCAAAAAACCGTGAGCGTGCGCCCCGAAGATACGCCTGAAATTCTGGCGGAACGCGTTGTGGCCCGCGAACATATCGCGTA
>JAESRE010000053.1 GCA_016764775.1 Alphaproteobacteria bacterium | reverse complement strand
TGTAGCCACGCATAGAGGAACGCTGGATGCGTTGATCGAGGCGGGATGGGTAAGACCGGGCCGCCGCCGCGAGACGCCGGGGCGTCCTTTGACATGGGTGACGACGAGCGACTTCCTCGACCAGTTCTCTCTGGAATCCATTATGGATCTTCCGGGGCTGGATGATCTTAAGGCGTCGGGCATGCTGGACCGCCGTCCGGCCATCGAGGCTATTCCGGGGTCGCGTGATCTGTTCGCTGGACAAGACGAGGATGGCAGCGTAGAAGAAGATGGTGAAATTGGTGAAATCGAGCAGAATGCGATTGATAAGGCTGAAGCCGACCGCGCACAGGATGTCGAAGACGCCGAAACGTACGAAAAGGAATTAGAGGAGCTTTAAAGCCATGGCCCCAGGACCGTTACAAATTCTCATTGTTGTCTTGTTGATTTTGGTGGTGTTCGGCGCATCGCGCGTGCCGTTTATCGCCGAAAATCTAGCCAAGGGTATTCAAAGCTTCAAGAAAGGGCTGAAAGATGAAGAGCCCAAATCCGTATCCGACCAATCCAAATCTGAAAAATCTGAATAGTCAGGTGATCTGCCATGCTTGATTTCGGCTGGGCAGAACTGTTTCTCATCGCCGCCGTGGCCGTGTTCGTCATCGGCCCGAAGGACATTCCCAATGTTATGCGTTCGCTCGGCAAGCTGATGCGCCGTTTCCAGTATATGAAACACGCCATTTCCCAACAATTCGAAGACATTATGCATGATGTCGATGTCACGGATGTGAATTACGAAGCCCACCGTGCCCCCGAAGGGATCGAGTTTAATGAGGCCGAAGAGGACGAAGACGTGATGTTGCCGCTGGATCACGAGAAGAAAGAGGCGGAGTGATGAAGTTTAATGTTTTTTACCCTCTGGTCATGTTGCTGGTTTTTCTTGCAGGAAGCACTAATGCGGACCTGCCTGCGCCGCTTTCTGAAGACGATTACAGGCTGGCTCGCTTTTTGAGTGGGGTAGATAAAATTTACATATATTCCGACGGGAACTCTGGTTTTTTTCCTCGTGAAGGTCAGGTGTATGATGGTTTAGAGTATGAGGATGTTAGCAGCAGGACACAGGAACTAGCTGATGAACGAATTAAGGCGCGTTTTTCAGGGGCCGAGAGTTCTTTGGTAAGTATTAGCTCCGGTAATGTTGTCTATGATCGTCCTGACCCTTCTCATGTTCTGGAGAATGTTTTGGTCATTACCTATGCTCGTAGCTTGTCTAAGACCGACATGGGGGCAGGACAAGGTATTCTTGGGGCTATGAACTTTTCTTTACATGTCTATCCTGCCAAAACATGCGCCCTTGATCATAGCTGTGTAGAAAGAAAAACAATCGGGATGCCTGCAATACCTTTTGTAGTCTCTGAAAATCTTGACTTTGAGTATACCTCTCCACCCGACCCTTCAACTTTACAAGAGTATGAGAAGGTAATCATGAGTAATGTTGAAGGAAAGCTCATTATGAATGAGTTGCATTCTTCTTATGCAACCTCGATTGACAGGGCTGTTTTCAGTCTGACTAAGTTTTTTGATCGTTATGCTAAGATTTATTTAAATCAAATGGGCAAAAAGCAATGACCCAAGATGCTGCCCAACCATTAACACACCATCTGATCGAGCTGCGTACGCGGCTGATGTGGGTGTTTGGTGCGATGATCATCGGCACGTGCTTGTGTTTTTTCTTTGTCGAGCCGTTATACGGTTTTCTGGTCACTCCGTTGGCCGACGCGATGCATGACGGCGATAGCCAGCGCTTGATCTATACGGGGCTTACGGAGGCGTTCTTTACCTACATGAAGGTGGCGTTTTTCGCAGGTATCTTCATTACCTTCCCGATTTTATTGTTACAGGTCTGGATGTTCCTTGCCCCCGGTTTGTATGAAAACGAAAAGCGGGCGTTTCTGCCGTTTATGGTGGCGACGCCGATCCTGTTCTTCCTTGGCGGGGCGGTGGTGTATTACGTCGTTTTGCCGATGGCATGGCCGTTTTTCCTGTCGTTCCAGACCAATGCGTCGGAGACTGCGCTGCCCATCCAGTTGGAAGCCCGCGTGAGTGAATATCTCGACCTGATTATGACGCTGATTTTTGCGTTCGGACTGTGTTTTCAGTTGCCTGTATTATTAACGCTGATGGGGAAGGCGGGGCTGGTGTCCGCCGACTGGTTGGCGTCAAAGCGTAAATACGCACTCATCATCACGTTTATCCTCGCTGCTTTCCTGACCCCGCCCGATGTGATAAGCCAGATATTACTCGCCGTGCCGATTATGGCGTTATATGAATTGTCGATCTTTTTAATCCGCCATGCCTCAAAGCCAAACAAAAATGGGCCCTCTCAAGACCTATCAGAAACGCCTGAATAAAGGTGATTTAAAGCCTGATCCCGAACAGGAGCAGGCGGCCTATGCCCTGCAACGGGTCTATGAGGAGGTTGTTGCCTATAAACCCAAGAAGGGGTGGTTCTCCAAACGCGAGGACCCGCCCAAGGGCTTGTACATGTATGGCGGTGTGGGGCGCGGGAAATCCATGCTGATGGATTTGTTTTTCGAATGCCTACCTAAGGATATGAAGAAGGAGCGGGTCCATTTCCACGAGTTCATGATCGGTGTGCATGATTACATCCATTCGCGCCGTGAAGCCGAAGGTGGCCGTGAAGGCGTGGATGCGACGCTGCCGTTACTGGCATGCCGCATTGCCGAACGTTCACGCGTTTTATGTTTTGATGAATTTCATGTGACCGATGTGGCCGATGCCATGATTTTGGGACGTTTGTTCCGTGCCGTGTTCGAGCAGGGGGTAACGGTGGTCGCGACCAGCAACTGGGAGCCTGACCGGTTGTATGAGGGAGGTTTGAAGCGTGACCGTTTCTTGCCGTTTATCGAGCTTTTGAAGGACAAGATGGATGTGCTTCACCTCAATAGCCCGACCGATTACCGCACCAAGTTTTTGGCCAGTGAGGGTACGTATTTCTATCCGTTTAGCGCCGAAACAACCAAGAAGGTTGATGCCTTGTTCAAGCATTTGACCGATGATGCAGAGATGAACGAGGACACGGTCGAGGTGAAGGGCCGCACAATCACAGTGCCGCGTGCGGCCAAGGGGATTGCGCGTTTTACCTTTCCGCAATTATGCGAACAGCCGCACGGGGCGGAGGATTTTCTGGCGCTTTCACGCCGTTATCACACCGTCTTTCTCGAGAATACGCCGAAGATGGGATATGACCGCAGCAACGAAGCCAAGCGTTTCATGATCATGGTTGATACGTTTTACGAGATGGGCACGCGGCTGGTTATCGGTGCGGATGCGCCGCCGCACAAATTGTATTACGGAGACGATCTGGCGTTTGAGTTCGAGCGTACGGTTTCGCGCTTACTGGAAATGCAGTCGGCCGAGTATCTGACGAAAATGGATTAGCCTTGCGGGGCGCCCAGACGGATTACGCCTTTTATTTCATCGAACGGATTTTGGACTTTCCCCTTACGGCGCACGGATATCTGCCCTTCACGGGCTAGATTAAAGGCTTCGCGCCTGACGGGTTTGAGGAGGCGTCTCCATTTATCTTCCTCCGGTTCCATGGCCTTGGCGGCGTCGGTCGGGCTGATGGTTCTTTCGGGGCCGACGGCCTCGATCAATTCAAGAATGGTTTTTCTGATTTTTTCTGTGTCGGGCATAACTTTTTCATCGTGGGCTAAGTCGGCGTAAAAATTGCATAAAATTGGGACGTGACATCTGAAATCTATGCGTTAATTTGAGGTTATGGTCAACATTTTCACTAAATTGTTCGGGCAACGCCGAAAAACCTATGAAGAACAAAGGGATGCCTTGAGGTCTGCGAATGTGCAGGAACGCCTTGAGATGGCAAAAAGTACCTGGACGAACAAGGAAATATTGTACTACCTGGCCGAAAAAGACCCCGAGCCGAGTGTTCGCAAGGCCGTTTTGCAAAATAAATCACTGCCTGTGCAGGCCTCGACCGTGCTGGCGAAAGACGTCGATCAGGATGTCCGTTTGATGTTGGCAGGGCGGTTGGTTGACCTTTTGCCCGAGGCTTCCAAAGACGAGCAAAGCCAGATGTATGCGTTTGTGGTGCAGGCGCTTGGTACGTTGGCGTTGGACGAGGTTTTGAAAATCCGCGTGGCGTTGTCCAGTACATTGAAGGATCATGCACATGCACCGCCCAAGATTGCGGGGCAGTTGGCGCGCGATGTTGAACAACAGGTTTCGGAGCCTATTTTGCGCTTTTGCGCCGCGCTTTCGGATAAGGATCTGTTGGATATCCTGAAAAGCCATCCTGCGGGCTGGGTCATTGAATCCATTGCCGGTCGGGAGAAGGTGAGCCAGAAAGTTTCACAAGCCGTGATTGATACGCGCGACAAATACGGCGGTAAGGAATTGATCAGTAACGACGGTGCGGACATCAACGAAGACTTGCTTCATCACATTGTCGAGATTGCCCGCTCCATGCCCGAATGGCAAAAGCCGATGGCGGTGCGTAAAGCGTTGCCGACCTCGGTCGCGAAAGAGCTGGCCGAGTTTGTTGATGCGTCTGTACGAGAACTGCTGTTGACCCGTGGAGATTTTAACGAGACGGAAACCGAGGAGATTGCGTCTGTGTTTCGTCGTCGCGTCGATTTTGCCGAAGAAGCCGATCAGGAAACAACGCATGAACGTCTGAAGCGCCTTATCAAAAGCAAAGAGCTGAATGAAGATGTTATTTCCGATGCGCTGGCGATGCGCGATCGGGAGTTTGTGGAGTTGTCTGTTGCGTATTTGGCGAAGACAACGCCGGAACAAGTGGCAAAGATTTTTGAAATGAAGTCTGCCAAGCCTGTCATTGCACTGGCGTGGAAGGCCGGGGTGTCCATGCGCATGGCGTTGCAGTTACAAAAGGACGCAGCCCACGTACCGCCACGTGACATTATTTATCCGAAAGGCGGAACGGACTATCCGTTGTCCGAAGATGCCTTGTTATGGCAGTTGGAGTTTTTGGGGCTGAAGAGGAGTAAGAAAGCATGATTATACCGAATATCCTTGTCGGTCTGGCAATGCTCGGCGGTGGCATTTACCTGATGTATCTGGGCGGGGCAATCAAAAAGAAAATCGAAGCGGCGCGCTCATGGCCGACGGCTGAGGGCACACTTACGAAGTTAGAGCGTATAGGGCAGGGCCCCAAAGTCGTGGGCACGGATGATTACCGCCAATATATGATCCGCGTTTCCTATGATTATGAGGTTAATGGCGAAAGCTACACAAATGACCGTCCTGTGTTCGGTTCGGAAATTGAAGTAAAAGCCGAAGTCGACAAGTTTTGTCATCAGTTCAAGGAAGGGCAGGCAGTCAAAGTGCCTTATAACCCCGAAAATCCGAAAGATTCCGTTCTTATGGTTGAACGGCCCGGCGGCAAACAATCGCGGGAGTTCTATTTCGGCGTATTGCTGATCATTTTCGGTTTGATGGTCGGTATCGGCGGCGGCGGGCTGCTCGAATATCTCTAGGCACTCACAAAGCGCTTTATATTTGTCTTTGGCATTTGTATTCGGCCCTTGCTCCGGTACGGCTTAACCGCTATTTCTATTAGCATCGGAATAAAGAAAGGATACCACCCATGAAATCACCAGTTCGCGTAGTCGTCACAGGGGCCGCAGGCCAAATCGGATATGCATTGCTGTTCCGCATTGCCAGCGGCGATATGCTCGGAAAAGACCAGCCCGTTATTCTCCATTTGCTGGAAATTACGCCCGCGCTGGATGCGCTGAAAGGTGTGGTGATGGAATTGAATGATTGTGCGTTTCCGCTTCTGCACGGCATTGTTGCGACAGACCAGCTCGATGTTGCTTTCAAAGATGCTGATTATGCGCTTCTGGTCGGTTCTATGCCGCGTAAAGACGGTATGGAGCGTAAGGACCTGCTGTCTGCCAACGGCGGTATCTTCGGCCCACAGGGTAAAGCCTTGAATGACCACGCCAGCCGCGATGTGAAGGTTCTGGTTGTCGGTAACCCTGCGAATACTAATGCGCTGATTGCCAAGGAAAATGCGCCTGATCTTGCGCCTGAATGTTTCTCCGCGATGGTGCGTCTGGATCATAACCGTGCGATTTCTCAATTGGCGGAAAAGACAGATGCGCATTCTACAGACATCAAGCAAATGATTATTTGGGGTAACCATTCCGCGACACAATATCCTGATATTCACCAGGCGACCGTGAAGGGTGATTCAGCCATCGATCAGATTGATCAAGGCTGGTATGAGAGCAACTTCATCCCGACTGTGCAACAGCGCGGTGCGGCGATTATTAAAGCCCGTGGCGCGTCTTCTGCGGCGTCTGCTGCTTCGGCCGCTATCGACCATATGCGTGACTGGGCGCTGGGTACACCGGAAGGTGACTGGGTGTCTATGGCTGTGCCGTCTGACGGTTCCTACGGTATCGAAGAAGGCATTGTTTACGGTTATCCCGTGACATGTTCAGGCGGTAAGTACGAGATTGTACAGGGTCTGGAGATTAATGACTTCTCACGCGACCGCATGGATGCAACTGATAAAGAGTTGCGTGAAGAGAGGGCGGCTGTTGAAGACCTGTTGGGAAGTCAGAGCAAAGCGGCGTAATTGACGCCAGCGTGAGGAGGCGCTTTTTCTCCTCTTTTTCTACACAATCTGCCGAGGCCTGCGTGAACACTGCGTTACGCAGGCTTCTTATTTCCTTGCCTACGCGGGCTTCGTACTTCGCGTAAACTTCTCGCGCGGCAAGAGGCCGTTTCCCGCTGTAAAAGAATGCGCGATTCAAGGAGGCAGCTTCACGCATGGCAGGGGTTCGGCTTCTTGCCGGCGAGGATTGCGGCGCATGCGCACGCATTTTAAAAAACTCTTTGGCCAGCGGCACGCCCAGCATGTGGACGATGTAGTGATCGGTGGCCGTCACGCGGCCGCGTTTCATGCTTTTAATGACATCGGTTTCTTCGCGAACCTGATAGGCTTGCAGCATCGCGGACGCGTCCAGATCGTGGCGCAGGGCGAGGATTTCAGCTTTCAGATAGGGGTTGTTGCCTTCGATATAGGGCAGGCCCGGATATTTGGCGCGTTTGATGGCTTTGGCGTAGTGGCCGTAGCCGATTTCATCGCCGTAACGGCGCATCAAGGTCAGCCATGTCGGCTCGATATATTGGAATACGCCGCGGGCCGATGTGTGTTGTGCGATGGTGGCGCGGCCATAGTCGCTTTCCATTCTGGCTTTGAGAACCATCAATTCGAAATCGACACCTGTCTTGGCCGAAGCTTTGTAGATGGATGCGGCCAGCCGTTCGTCAAAACCGTTTTCTTTCAAATATATTTTGAGTGAGCGCGCCAGTTGCAGGCGTTTTTCATCCGGCCCTTGCAGAAGGACGGCGCCCGTCGGTTTGACGCACATTCCGGCTATTGATGTTGCAGGCAAAAGCCACAGCATCCCGAAAAGGATAAGAAATCTTGTCATGCTTGTTTTGATTAGCTGTTCATCCGCGAAACCCGGTTTCGCATTAATTTATTGTTTTTTTATTTCAATGGGTTAATCGCGCAGGAATAACCCCCAATACCTTTCAGTATCTCTTAAACAGGTAAAACTTTTGCTAATATTAGACGGTATTTGATGTGTTTTGATTAACGCGTTACCGATAGATCCACGGCGGAAACTGTGCCGATGTTGTTGGCTTCTGCAGTGGTCCGCATAGCGACCAGAATTGAATCGAGTGTTTCGGTCGGAATGCTTTGTGCGCCTTCCCATTCGCTGCGGATATTATTGATCATATCCTGAACGGTAATGTCGCGGGACAGAAACTCGTTCAGGCCTCTGTCATGGAACATACTCTTGATTGCCAGTTCTGTCTGTGTGGCGTTGTTAAATACACGGTTTCCGTCAATAACGCCTGCTTCTTTAAGGGCGTTCAGACGCGTGTATGTGAATTGCTTGGAGCCTGCGGCTGTTGAGCGTCTGTCAGCAGGAATACCCGCTTCGATTTGCTCGTCCAGATATTGACGCTGCCACGCCAGAACCTGATTAACGGTCATTGTCGAGATGTCCGGAACTGTTAGTCCGCCCGGTGTAACGTCACCCGGTTGTAGTCCGGGGTAGTTGCCGTCCGGGTCTGTTCTGTTGCGGTAATCCCATATGATGTTTGCATCGCCGCTGGATTCAACGCGGGCCAATTCGCCAAGCAGGCGGTCGAAATGCGGTCTTAGAGGCTCAAGGTCACCAAAAATTGTTTGCACAAATTCTTGAGGGGAAGCGCTGCGGAGCGGGTGCTCCGGATCTTCTGCAACGTCTCTTAAAGTAGAAATGCGTTGTTCACGGTCATTCGGGTCAACATAGACGTCGCGCGGGAAGAACGTTTCCACGGCCATATCCATTTCGCCCCAACGCCCACCAAGGAAGTGAGATAGGACAACGAGCATCTGGCCCCAGATATCACCCATGTCCTGTTGTTGAAGGGCGTAATGCACGATGCCTTCGTCATCGCCTTCTTCGTATTTGTAAAATCCTTGTGTGTTGATATGATTTCTGCGGACTTTGACCATCTGGCCGTCTTCGCCCAGAACATTCACTGTGCCGTCCGGATTAACTTCACCGGCTGTTTCAGCTGTTGTCGGTCTTACGCCTTCATCAAAGGCGGCAGCAACGTCGGAACGCGTTTCATCGCCCTCCGGCTCTGTTGTGCGCTCAAGAGGCGTTTCTGACTCTCTGGCTGTGCCAAAACGGTCAGTTAATTCAGTATCTTCTGTATTTTCGGGGGAGGTCAAACCTTCTTCACGGTCAGCCATGTATACACCCTCATTTCTATTACCTTTTTTTATATTTTTTAATTATTCTTATTTGCTCTCATTATACATGAAAATGGCAGGAAAACGCAAATTTACGCGCCCAATGTCATTGGGTCGTAAGTCTGGTTGTTGTTTGTGGCTGACGGCGCTGCTTCGGCGATTTGAACTGCCGGCTCATCGCTTGGTGCAGGCTCTTCTTCGGCTGCAATAGGTTCTGCGATTTCAATGCCGCGATCAGGCTCGGCAGCGGCAAGGTCGATAATGGCTGTTTCCAGCTTTTCGAGCGGGATGCCGGCTGTTTCGGCAATCAATTCCATTTCTTCGCGTGAGATCGGGCCTGTGATCGTTCTGGCCAGTTCTCCGGCTTTGTCTGCATCGAAGTCATATTCCGGAGACATTGCCGCGGCTTCTGATTCTGCGCCTGTGTCGGCGGCAGCGACAGCTTCTTCGCCACCATTGATTTCCTGAAGTCGGTTGCTTGCTTCTACAAGTCTTTCGCCACGGCCGTCAGCGGCAGCACTGTCGGCTTCCATTGATATTCTCTGGGCCAAGGCCATTGTTTCGCTGAGTTTGGACATGCCGTTAAACATGCCTTGTAGATTAACGCCCATGAATGATGTGCCTGGCTCGTTCATGCTTTCTACGAAATCTTCTGCACCTTCAGCGGCCAGAAGTTTACCTACATTTGACTCTTCAACCGGACGGCAAACCTTGTTCTCGGTATTCCATTCGATATCCATACGCACGGCCTCTGCAAGGGCTTCTCTGTCAATGCCTTCGGGCAGCGGGTCTTCGCCGAGTACGCTGTTTACAACGTCATCGATGTCGGCTTCGAGTGTGTCCAGTTCCGAAGTTACAGTGCTGAAATCCAGATCAGTCAGGTAATTTTCCACATAATCCAGGCTGGTCAGGAAAGCATCGTCCAGGAAGTCGAAATTCAATGGGTCCAGTTCCCATGACGGGAGATCAAAGTTATAATCCAGATTCAAAGTGCCTGCCGTGCTGACATCACTTGTAAGAGTTATTGGATCGTTCAAGTTCAAATTACCCGAGTTGAGTAGGGGGGTGCTTTGTCCGAGAGTGATCGGTGTATCTGTGTCAAAAATGGAAGAGCCAGTGAGGCTGCTGTCCGAAGTTAAGTTCATTTGAGACAGGCCATAGTCATATACGCTGCCGAATGTTGTTTTGATTTGGCCAAGGCTGTCTTGCATCACAGTTATTCTGTCACCCAGACTAGCCACTTGAGTTTCCAGGTCTTCTAATCTCTCTAAAGATGATTCGTCGTCCGGATTTGCTTCTACCTCAGCACGTGCCTTAACAAGGTCCTCTTCCAGATGCGTTTTTCTGCTGGCTAGAACATCTAGCTCAGCTTGCTTAAGATCTGTTTCGGATAGTACCGAGTGCAGCCTTTGCCATGTTGTCATCTCCTCATCAGAGGAATGTTCAAGTGCTCCACGCGCCGAGTGAAGGTTACCCAGTGCTTCTTCGTATCTGGTGAAGGTTTCGCCGAATGCTGCGAAGGTAAAGTTTGCATCGGAAAGACCGTTAGGCGTTTCTGTGCGGATGCTGCTTTCCATCCATTCAGGAATATCGAATCTGGTGCCGTCATGCAGGTTTACAAAAAGTTGTCCTGCTTCATCCTTTTGAACCACATAGTCAATGCCATCTTCCAGAGTGGCGCTAAAGTCGATGTCAAAACTAAAACTTCTTTCTTGCAATGCGGCAGGCAGTTCAGACATCACGTGGTCGCCTACGTGTTGCAGGCGGATTGTAGCGGCTCCGGCGGTTTCGCGTAATTCGGCAGCTGCGTCTTTAAGATCTGTTAGTCTGCCGCCCAGACCGATTTCATCAATCATACGGTTTGTTCTTGCGAACTCGTAATCTGCATGGGCTGCGCTGACTTCTGCTTCGTAAGCTGCGAGGCTGGTTTCTGCTCTTTCTGTGTCCGCCTCTAACTGGTTAACCTCTTGCGATAAGCCGTCCAGAATGACTTCCATTCTTTGCAGCTCGTTCTGCTCTGCTGCGATACGAGCATCAAGAGCTTCCAGACTTAAATCGCTGAGTTGTCCTTCCAGACTGTCTCTGTACTCTTGCATCTCTCTGACTTTTTCGGCCTGAGCTTGTCTAAGTTCTTCAACTTCCCCCTGATAGTGAGTAACAAGGTGAGATGCGTAGTTTCCGCTTGCGACAAGAGCTTCCGCATTGGCAAGCAGTTCTTCCGTTGCTGCCAAGTCTTCGTTAATTTCGTCAAGTTGGAGAACGTATTGTTGTAGTTGAGGATGCTGTTCGAATTCATCTCTCAGTGTTCTGATTTTTTCGTTGTACTGTTCAACTGTGATTTCGCCGTTAGCCAATTGTTCAGCGTATTTACTAACGATTTCACTTTGAGAGAACTTCTCGAAATATTCTCTCATGTATTCTTTTTGTGTTTCGTTGGCGTCCGGGTGTGCTTCAAGCCATAGCTGATATTGGTCCTCGACCATCTGATCATATGCTTGTTGTCTGGCTGCATCGTTGTTGGCTTGATCGTAGTTTGTTAATCCTGCGGTGGTTACAGCGTTAATACCGTTCGCTATGTCCAGAGCCATTGAGAACGCTTTTCCTTTTGCGTCTCTTTTTCTTTCTTCTTGAGTACTAGTGTCTCTGCGGTTGGCCTGCATTGTAATAAATGCGCCGCTGGCGGATTGTGATGCAAGGTTCTCCAGAATGAACTGAGCGGCCTGTGAGTTTACGTCACCGGCGAGCAGGTTGTTCATTGTCGGGCTTTGCGGAATTTCGCCTGTATCAATCAGGTTCTCAAAGAATTCTGCGGTCATTTCCTCGTCGAAGCGGGCAAGCAGATTTTCTGCTTCGGACGGGCCAAATCTTTCGGCTGTAGCAGCAAGGGCGCTACCCAGGACGAATTCCGCAGGGCCTGATTGTTGTAGGTCTAATTGTTCAATGAAAGTATCGAGTGCAGTATCCAGAGCGGCAGGAAGCTCAGGCATTTCCGGCAAAGTTTCGATCTCGTTTTCTGCAACGAGGTCTTCTTTTTCTTCAATTGTCGGGGCTTCTATATCTGCTCTGCCCATTTAGTACACACCCTTGTTTTTATTGTGTTTTTTGTCTCTGTCGGACCTGTAACACTTATTACGCGTACACTTATATTAATATGTAAAGATTTATAAACGATTAACAGGAGGTAAACCTGCACCGAATTATTTGTTTTTGTTGATAAAAACGCAGTTTTTAAGGCTTAAGCTTTCGGTGTCGGGTCAGGATTGACATCGACATCGTCGTGAACACCTGTTGAAGGTCTTTGATCGGATAGCCCGGCAAAGCGTGCGATTGCGTCGCGTGCGTTGCGTGAGAATGTTTCCAGCATGTCTACGCCGGCATCAAATCCGCTTCTGGCATAGGTTACAGGGGCATCTGCCTGACCAATTGTGGCGTCTGCGGAGCGTTCGAAGCCGTATGACAAGCTGGAGAGTAAATCCCGGCCTGTTTCCGGTGTGTTGTCACCGTCTCTGTACAATTCTTCGCCTTCTGCTCCAACCTGATCTACACGTTGTTGTACGGTCTCGTTATCAAGGTTTCTCAGGAATGACTCGCGGAATGTATTGTGCGGATCCTGACTCTGCGGTGTTTCGTTCATGAAGAATTTGAAGTCCGTAGACGGTGTCCCGTCAGGGTTTGTCGCGTAGGCTTCCTGATTCAATCTCAATTCAGTGGCCGGATCGTTAATGTATGTGCGTGCTGTTCTCGGATCACTTGCGTCAGGATCGAAAGTATACAGCCTCAATGTGTTGTTATCGCGGTAAACGGGAAGGCCGTTATGTGTGACGACGTCATCTCTCCATGCTTGTTCGAGTTCGTTACTCGCGGCAAAGTTCGCTGTAGGGCCGGTAATCAGCTTTGTAGCAAGCCATTGATAAGCACCGGTTCTTTCAACACCCAACAAATTCCAGTCAGTCGGCGGTGTCCATTCATTCGGGAACCGTGTACGGATCTGTTCATCACGGTTTGTTATTCCTGTTCTTGCATAAGAATCCAGACTGGAATCCAGTTCTGCTTTACGTGTTCTTAATTCGTCCAGCATGTCGACAAAGCTGCTGCGGAAGCCGACCATATGCTTTTGAAAGTCTTCGTTGTGCTGGTGAATTTCTTGTCTGCGTTCCTCAATGCCTTGTTCAAGCCGTGAGATTGCGGTTTCTATTTGTTCCGGCGTTGCGCCCATGGCCAGTATTTTACTGAAGTTGGTTCTGTAATTATGAATTTCTTCTCTCATTTCCTGAACTTGCTGAGTTAGGAAACGGGTTCTGGATCTGGATTCCATGGATTGTGAAAACGCATCGAAAGTCCTGGCATATTGCTCTCCAACGCCTTTACTCTTGATCCTGTCAATAAAGCCTTCCTGAAGTTCGTGATAGCGCGTGCCCATGTCACCTGCGACCGGATCATTTGCAAAGTGACGGTTTTCAAACGCTTCGGCTTGTGTTTCGATCAATCGAATTTGCGCCGGATCTGTAATATCTACACGTGTGTTCTCGGTTCCGGGCTCGATGTAATAGTAAGAGCCGGTTTCTGCATCCTTATGTATGGCTACTCTCATCGGCAGGCCTTCATGCGCTTCGCCTATATGAAGAGTTATGAGTTTGCTGCTCATTTCCATGAAGCCGGCCATGGCCCGCGCGGAATCAGCTGATGTGTCGGTGCCGGTATTTAAGATCGCACCAACCGTTTCGTGCAGTTTTTCCGCGGCTTGACTGTCAAGAAGCCTAGTTTCGCGTTCGATGTCGATCGCTACGCTGTTGGCTGTATCTTCAGCATTATGAATTGCAATTCTGACACGCTCTAGCTGGTCTCTGTCAACCTGACCGTCTTCATATGCCTGTCTGGTGATGTCGATGGCGGCTTGTCCTTCGGCTTTAAGGGCATCTACTGCTGCTCTGGCCGCGATTGCTTGCGCCGCGATGTCGTCATTAATTTCTCTGATGAGCTCCTGCAAGCGCAGATCATAGTCAATAGCGCTTTGTGTTGCGAGGTAGGCATAGGCGCTTTCACGTTCTTCTCTTGTTTCTTCTTCACGTGTGCGTGCTGAGTTGTTTTGTGCGCCGCCGGTTGCAACGCCCGCGACCATGCCGCCAGCGCCCGCAGCGATTAGCTGTAGGATTTCGTTTGATCCTCTTGATGTGGTGAGATCGGTTGCTGATAAATCAAAGCCACTAGCATCCTCGGCCGATAAAGCCAATGTTACTGCTTCGAAATCTGATGGGCTGTCATCTAGTAAAGCCATCGTTGAACCCTTTATTAATACCGTTTTTATAATTTTTTATTTAGTGAGTGCTTATATATAGGCGCACCCTTGTTATACCCGCATAGTACTCTTTAAAATTTAATTAAATCTTAACGCGGCTTTAATATTTACGGCTTTTTCGCAGTTTTTCGGGGGTTGATGGTTAAAAATCGCTACTTTTTGCATGTATACGGGGTTGCAAATGCTTCTGCGCAGCATTAAGTCTTGTGATGAGATTCACTAATTAGATCGGAGATTTTTCATCCATGAATATCCATGAATATCAGGCCAAAGAAGTGCTTGAGAAATACGGTGTAGCTGTGCCTAAGGGCATTCCGGCTATGAGTGTAGACGAAGCGGTGAAGGCCGCCGAGGAGCTGCAAAGCGACGGTGCGACCTTGTTGGTCGTCAAAGCGCAGATCCATGCAGGTGGTCGCGGAGCAGGGCATTTCACCGATAATCCCGAGGGCAAGGGCGGTGTTCGTCTTTGCAAAACGGTTGATGAAGTCAAAGATGCCGCAGAAGCCATGATGGGCAAGGTTCTGGTCACAAAGCAGACCGGTCCTGAAGGTAAGGAAGTCCAGCGTTTGTACGTTACAGACGGTGTAGACATCGAAAAAGAATATTATTGTTCGGTTCTTCTGGACCGTGCGACGAGCCGCGTAACATTCATGGTGTCCACAGAGGGCGGTATGGATATTGAAGAAGTGGCCGAAGAAACGCCCGAGAAAATCGTGAAGGCCGATATTGACCCGGCAACAGGTTTCCAAGGTTTCCACGCACGTAAGCTGGCGTTTGCTTTAGGCTTGAGCAAGCCGCAGATGAAATCGGCCGGTAAGTTCTTCGCCAACCTTTATAAGTGTTTCGTTGAAACGGACGCGTCTATCGTCGAAATCAATCCGATGATTGTTGTCGGTGATGAAGTGATGGCGCTGGATGCGAAGATGAACTTCGATGCCAACGCGTTGTACCGTCACCCTGACATTCTCGATATGCGTGATGAAACAGAGGAAGACGAAAACGAAAAGATCGCTGCCGATAACGAGCTGTCCTATGTATCTCTGGACGGTAACATCGGTTGTATGGTGAACGGCGCCGGTCTGGCGATGTCTACGATGGATATCATCAAGCTGTATGGCGGCGAGCCTGCGAACTTCCTCGATGTTGGTGGTGGCGCGACGAAAGAGCGCGTGACGACAGCGTTCAAGATCATCCTGTCCGACCCGAACGTGAAGGGTATTCTGGTCAACATCTTCGGGGGCATCATGAAATGTGACGTTATTGCAGAAGGCGTGATTGCAGCGGCTAAAGAAGTGAAGCTGAGTGTGCCTCTGGTCGTTCGTCTGGAAGGTACAAATGTAGAGAAGGGTAAAGAGTTGATGGCAGGTTCCGGCTTGCCGATTATCAGCGCCGATAACCTTGAAGATGCGGCCAAAAAGGTCGTGGAAGCCACTAAACAAGCGGAGGCAGCGTAACCATGATTAAGACACTTTCAAAAACAGCTTTGTCCGTTGCGGCGGTATTGTCCATGTCTACAGGCGTAGCAATGGCAGCTGATAGCGCAATGAGTTCAATTATCAATAATGCCGGTGAAGAGATCGGCACGATCAACATCAAGCAAGGCCCTGAAGGCGTTTTGATGAATGTCGATATCAAAGGCTTGCCGGCAGGTGCCCATGGTTTCCACATTCACAGTGTTGGTGACTGTAGCGATCATGATCATTTCAAAATGGCGAAAGGTCATATCAGTGACGATGACGACAAGCACGGTTTGTTGAACCCTGAAGGTCCTGAAGCCGGAGATTTGCCGAATCTGATCGTTCCTGAAAACGGTGAAGTCGCAATTGAACTTTATGCGCATGATCTGGAAATCACGGCCAGCGAAGCGGATGATGCGGATGATGAAGAAGTGTTGCTGGATGCGGACGGTTCTGCGTTCATGATCCACGCCGATCCTGACGATCATATGACACAGCCTATCGGTGGTGCGGGTGCCCGCATTGCTTGCGGTGTCATCAAGGCCAACTAATTACGGTTTATACAAAGGAAGAACTTAAAAAATGTCAGTACTTGTAAATAAAGACACAAAAGTGATTTGTCAGGGCTTCACAGGCTCTCAAGGCACATTCCACAGTGAGCAGGCGATTGCTTACGGCACGAAGATGGTCGGTGGCGTAACGCCGGGTAAGGGTGGTGCTGACCACCTTGGTTTGCCCGTCTTCGACACTGTCGGTGAAGCGAGAGAGAAAACAGGTGCCAATGCATCCGTGATTTACGTTCCGCCTCCATTCGCGGCGGACGCCATTCTGGAAGCGATCGATGCGGAAATCGAATTGGCGATCTGTATCACTGAAGGAATTCCCGTTCTGGACATGGTGAAGGTGAAGCGCGCTTTGGATGGTTCCAAGACACGCCTTATCGGCCCTAACTGTCCGGGTGTTATCACGCCGGGTGAATGCAAGATCGGTATTATGCCGGGTCACATTCACACACGCGGTAAGGTCGGTATTGTTTCCCGTTCCGGTACGCTGACTTACGAAGCCGTTGCACAAACAGGTGCGGTTGGCCTCGGTCAGTCCACATGTATCGGTATCGGTGGTGACCCTGTTAACGGTACGAACTTCATCGATTGTATCGAGATGTTCATGGATGATGACGAGACAGAAGCGATCCTGATGATTGGTGAGATCGGCGGTTCCGCAGAGCTGGAAGCTTGCGATTTCTATAAATCCTTGAAAACCAAAAAGCCGATTGCCGGTTTCATTGCGGGTGCGACAGCCCCTCCGGGTAAGCGTATGGGCCATGCCGGTGCGATTATCTCCGGTGGTGATGACACTGCGCCTGCTAAAATGGAAGCCATGCGTGCAGCCGGTTTCGCAGTATCCGAAAGCCCGGCCGGTCTTGGTCAGGCTGTTGTGGATGCTATGGCCGCTTAAGCCGCACTTTAAATTTTTATTGAATAAACCCGCCTGAGAATTTCCGGGCGGGTTTTTTTGTGTCCGTATACTTAGGTCATTGTTGGGTTCATTATGCCTAGATCAGCAGTAACCGTTGCGTCGGCATCTGTGCTGAGGTCCGCGGTTACATCGGCAGCCGGTTCCGTGAGGCCCATTTCTTCCTGTTTCTGAGCCCATATTGTATCCATCTTGGTTTTGAGGTCTTCGGGCACTTGAAAGCCTTCAGGACGGTTTTCTACGTTCAAGCCTGCCAATTCAGCGGCATAGATCATGACGGCCATTTCTCTCTCGTCAAGTTCACCTGCGATAAATACACTGTCATCGTCATCTGTCGCCTTTGCGACCATTGCCATGTCGAACACTATATTGATGTTGGCATCGTTATCGGCAGGGCCTTCAGCGGGAGTGGCGCTCACAATGCCGCCTTGTACGCTTACTTCTGTGCCTGTCTTGGTTTTTACGCTGACGATGCCGTCCTCATCGTCGATATCGTTTGTGAGTTCGTCAATAAGGACCATCAGCAGGTTGATGTCATCAGCCTTTACTGTGGCGTTACCCTGACCATAATTTTGATTATATAGTGCGTCGTCGATACGTTCTTTAAACGCTTCTTCGTCAACCTCGTTACCCTTAACTAAATACACACCTGCCCCCTTATTTGTTCAATTAAATTTACAGTCGGGGCGTTAACAAAAACCTAATGTTATGGAAATATTTGCCGAGCGGTAAAAGGGGACGGGCTGTTTTTGCCGTGAAGGTTTAAAGCGGACGCGTAAAATTTTATATGGTTTTATATTTAAGTTATTGAAAAGAAAAGGAAACGGCGTTGATATGCTATCTTTTCACACTACATTATTTATGTAAATTTATGGCACACCCATTGCACATTCCTGTGTATGAAATGCCCTAGAGGGTAAATGCACAAGGAGACACGAAATGGGAATTTATTTACACGGCGCCGTGATCACTCTGTTTGTAGGCGGTGCAATTGCCGCAATTGATACACAGGTGCCTAACGGGCTGAAATATTACATAGATTTGGTTTTAACCTTCTAAAGAACAGGAGTAGTCAGTTTCAACCGCACAGGAGATTGATTAAAACATGAATTAAGCTGTCGGGCACACTCCCCTTGGTACCCAACCCACCAAAGCCCTCTAACCCGATGGTTAATGCGTTCATAGTTTTGACACCCGTCAGTCTCCTTATTTTGCCCTCTGGTTTTCAGGCGTATTTTCGGTGTAAACTTAAGTAACGAGTTACCCGCAACGCCAAATGGACCAGAGGGCCTTTTTTTAATGGACAAAGCCGTACTCGAAAAGATGACAGCGGATGAGCGCTCGTTGATAACGAGCTTGCCTTATCGCGCCGGCTTGTGGGTGAGCATGAGCGACGAGACCGGCGGCGGTGATGCGCACGAAAAAGAGGTTCAGGCGCTCGACAATATCATCGTCGGTTTTTCCGAGATGGTGTTCGGCTCCGAGCTTCTTCAATACATCATGGATGAAACCGTTAAGCGCAAAGATGAATGGCACGAATGGCAAAACGGTGTCGATCAGGTGCCGAAAGAATGCGCGGATGCGTTGAATATCCTGCGTGATCACGTGGATGATAAAGAGGTGAATGCCTATGCGCAGCGCTTGATCGAGATCGGCGAAGCGGTCGCGCTGGCGTTCCGTGAATATGAAGATCAGGACTTTAATGCAAAGCTGCGTGTTTATTGCTCTTATATCTGGAACAAATTCAGGGCGAACCTGAAAAAGCAGCCATCCAAGTCTTTCGAACAGTTTTTGAATATCTCGCTTAACGAGCGCAGGGCGCTGAATGCTCTCGCGACCGCGTTGGACCAGGCGACCAACTTTTTGTCACTGCCACCGTTCAAGATCGTCTTCCCGCGCCCGG
>JAESRE010000052.1 GCA_016764775.1 Alphaproteobacteria bacterium | reverse complement strand
CGTGATCGCCGGCGCGGCGCCCATATAACAGCTTCGCTTGGCTCGAACAGCGTTTCATCGGGGAAGGCAAGTGCGCTTGCGCGTCTAAGGTGGTGCGAAAGCTCGCGAATGCGGTCGACATAGTCTTCGGTGACGTGCTCCCGCATGTCGACGTGACTGACGATTACGGGCGCTGAATCACTCACATCGATCACATGACTGTAGTCGAGCTCTTTCAGAGAGCCGCCAGAATCGGTCAGATCGCCAATAACATTCACGCCGGGCAGGAAGAACGGCTTGCTTTCAACGCCGCCTTTAAAGCCACGTACATGAACGCCATGGTCTTTACCGAATGCTTGCTCGAGGAATTGCGAGTACAGCGGCTCGTATGTTCTGGCGACGGCGATTTTGCGCTCGTTTTCTAGATTTCTCAGGTGCTCGGGGTCTTTTGCGGCAAAGACAAGTCCTGCACGCGTTGTTTGCATTTTTCCGAACAGCGAAACAGGGGTGAATTGATCTTCTGCCGCACGTTTCATGCGCACCGATTCATACCCGTCATAACCGACAATCGCGACGGTAGGGATTAACTCCTCAGGTCGGCCCCTGGCGGTCACCAGACCGCTATTCTCGATGATCATCTCCAGCGCATCTTCGGTATGCTCGACCGATACGCGGTAAAGCCCGCCTGTACGCATATCCACTGCGTAGCTGTGGTCAGCGCGGTCTGTCGTCGCTTTCATGAAAACGGAGCCCTGATTCAACACATCACGCATAATGCGGGACAGTGCTTTCTGCTTTGGAAGCATAATGTGGGCAATGGGGGGTGCGAACTCTGTAAAGAGCTCATCAACGCTCATGCTGTTGATTTTTGCTTGAAACTTAGCAGGGTCGACGACAAAACTGCCGCGACGATCACTTAAATTACTCATAATTTCTAGCCTTCTACCTATCTGTTCAAAATTGTTTTTTTTATAACTTCTAAACCGTGATGCAGTTGTAGCAATGCACTGCACAAAGATGCAAGAAAAAAGTATAGGTTGTTATTTTTTGAGGCTTTTTGCGGGTTTTAAGGCCGTTTTAGCGGTCTTAAGGCCACTTCACTTCCGGTGGCATAGACATCAGAATCGCATCCGTATTGCCGCCCGTTTTTAGGCCGAATTGCGTCCCGCGGTCATAAAGCAGATTGTACTCGACATAACGTCCCCGACGTACAAGCTGATAGTCCCGTTCTTCGTCACTCCAGCTTCTGTTCATATGCTTACGCACGATTTCGGGATAGACGGATAAAAACGTTTTGCCGACATCCTGTGTATAGGCAAAGTCATCCGCCCAGTTTTCCGAATCCAGATAATCATAGAATATGCCGCCGACACCGCGGGCTTCGTTTCTGTGCGGCAGGAAGAAATAGCGGTCGCACCATTCTTTGTGCTTTTCGTAATAGGAATGATCGTGACTGTCACAACATTCTTTCAAAGCATCGTGAAATGTGCGTGTGTCTTCGTCATCGGGAAAAATAGGGGTGAGGTCTGCACCGCCGCCGAACCAGCCTTTGGACGTCACAATCATGCGGGTGTTCATATGAACCGCGGGGACGAGGGGGCTTTGCATATGTGCGACCAGGGAAATTCCGGCCGCCCAGAATGCGCCTTTGCTTTCGTCCGCTCCCGGAACGCGGCTGGCAAATTCGTCGGCAAAGATACCGTGGACTTCGGAAATATTCACACCGACCTTTTCGAAAACCCGTCCGCGCATCAACGACATTTCACCGCCGCCTTTGAGAATGCTACCTGATTCATTGGGTTCATCGATGTTGTCGCGCTGCCAGTCAGTGCGCTCGAATATGCCGGGTTTCTGGTCCGCTTTGGGACCGTCGGCCAACTCTGCTTCAATAGCTTCGAATTCGGCGCAAATATCATTGCGCAGGGTTTTAAACCATGTGGAGGCTTGTTCTTTACGTGTGTCCCATTCGCTCATGCTGCAAATCCATCCGTTTGACGCAACACTTCCCCGAGGATCATCGAGGTCGCATTAACTATATTGAGCGAGCGTAACCCGTTTTGCATCGGAATGACAATGCGGGCATCAACCTCGTTATGAACATTTTCAGGGACGCCTGCGCTCTCACTGCCCGCAAGCAGGATATCATCACTCCGGAATTCAAAATCCGGATACGAACATGCCCCTTTCGTCGTCATCAACACGATGCGTCTGTTTTTTATCCCGTCTTTAAATGCATTCCATGACGCGTGCCTGTGTATGCTGATTTTACCCATGTAATCCATCGCCGATTGGCGGATTTTTCGCTCGTCATAAGGGAAGCTGGTTGGCTCGATCACATGCAAATCCGCACCCATGCAGGCGCTCAGACGAATCATGGCCCCGAGATTTTGTGGTATATCCGGTTGATACATTGCGATAGAAACCATAGCAAACTGCCCTTAAACCCTTTATGAATGGAATTATATGTGCGTAATATCTAATTTATTTTGTGATATCTGGATAGTCGAGGGTTGATCATTTATAAAATAAGGCGTAAATGCTGTGTCCAAAATCTGTCTAAATGGTTTTAAAGAAGAAAAAATATGAGTACGGATAACGCTGACGACAAATCACGCAGAGATTTTTTGCAAATGACTGGCGCTGCCTTTGGCGCTGTGGGTACGGTTGCCTTTGCGGCGCCGTTGATCAATTCCCTTAACCCTGCCAAGGATACGCTGGCCCTCGCGACAACCGAGGTCGATGTCAGCACGATCCCTGTAGGCGAAGCCAAAACGGTGATGTGGCGCGGTAAGCCCGTGTTCATCAAACACCGTACGCCGGAAGAAATTGAAGAGGCGCGTAGCGTCGATATCAGTGACTTGCCGGATAAGGAATCTGACGAAGACCGTGTGAAAAAAGAAGAATGGCTGGTAGTCATCGGTATCTGCACCCATTTGGGATGTGTGCCGGTAGGGCAGAAGCAAAGCGATGCCCGTGGTGACTACGATGGCTGGTTCTGCCCTTGCCACGGTTCACACTACGATACGTCAGCCCGTATCCGTAAAGGTCCCGCACCAAAAAACCTCAAAGTGCCGCCTTATGAATTCGTCAGCGACACAGTTATCAAGATCGGATAAGAAAGAGAAACACGATGGGAAGTGGTCAAAGAGAACAATTTGATAATCCGGTGATCGAATGGGTAGACAGCCGTTTGCCTGTTTTCACATTGATGCAGCGTGAGTACGGTGTGTTCCCTACACCCAGAAACTTCAATTACTTCTGGAACTTCGGCGCAATCGCCATGGTGATGCTGATCCTGATGATCGTCACCGGTATCGTTCTGGCAATGCATTACACAGCCGATGTTGAAAAATCCTTCAGCGCCGTCGAACGCATTATGCGTGAAGTGAACGGTGGCTGGTTGATCCGCTACATGCACATGAACGGTGCATCATTCTTCTTCATTGCTGTTTATATCCATATTTTCCGGGGCATGTATTACGGCTCTTACAAGAAACCGCGCGAACTGCTGTGGATTCTCGGCGTTGTGATCTTCCTGTTGATGATGGCAACCGCCTTTATCGGTTACGTTCTGCCATGGGGGCAGATGTCCTTGTGGGGTGCAACGGTGATTACCAACCTGTTCTCCGCTATACCGCTGGTGGGTGACAGCATTGTAACGCTGCTATGGGGTGGCTTCAGTGTCGATAATCCGACCCTGACACGCTTCTTTGCTCTTCACTACCTGTTGCCGTTTGTGATCTTTGCTGTGGTGTTCCTGCATGTGTGGGCGCTTCACGTCACAGGCTCCAACAACCCGCTGGGTATCGATACAAAAGGACCGCAGGACACGCTGCCGTTCCACCCGTATTACACAATGAAAGACACGTTCGGCATTCTGGTCTTCCTGATCTTCTTTGCCATCGCCGTGTTTTACTTCCCCAATGCGTTGGGTCACCCTGACAACTACATCCCTGCGGACCCGTTGGTCACACCGGCGCATATCGTGCCTGAATGGTACTTCCTGCCGTTCTATGCGATCCTGCGTGCGATTACGTTCGATATCAGCATTCCGTTTACAGAGATCACGATTATTTCTGCGAAACTCGGCGGCGTTATTGCGATGTTCGGTTCAATCGGCTTGTGGTTTATCCTGCCTTGGCTGGACTCTCATCCGATCCGTTCCGCACGTTTCCGTCCGCTATACCGTACATTCCTGCTGATCTTGCTGGCTGACTTCGTCTTCCTTGGCTATGTTGGTTCACAAAGTGCTGACGCAACATTGTTCGGCATTCCACTGAGCTTGCTCGGTCTGATCGCTACGGCATACTACTTCATATACTTCATCGCGATCCTGCCATGGCTGAGCCGCAATGAAAAAGGGCGCGATTTGCCCAACAGCATTCATGAAGCTGTGCTTGAAAAAGAAAACAAAAAGATGTCTCCGGAGGCAGCAGAATAAAATGATTAAGCGTTTGATCCCAGTCTTAGCTGTATTACCGCTGCTGTTAATCATGGTTGTGCCGCAAGCGGAAGCCGCCGGTGACCAGAAAACGGCCCCGCATCAGCATTGGCACTTCAGCGGACCGTTCGGCACATATGACCGTGACGCCCTGCAACGCGGTTACCTTGTTTACCGTCAGGTATGTTCCGCATGCCACTCAATGAAGCGCGTTGCGTTCCGTAACCTGTCTGATATGGGTTACAACGAAGCGCAAATTAAGGCGATTGCTTCAGAATACAACGTTGCCGACGGACCGGACGAAGAGGGCGAGATGTTTGATCGTCCGGCACGCCCGAGTGACTACTTCCCGTCACCATTCCCGAATAAAAACGCGGCCAAAGCGGCCAACGGTGGTGCGTATCCTCCGGATCTTTCCCTGATCACCAAAGCCCGTCACCATGGTGCGGATTATATCTATGCGCTGTTAACAGGCTACGAAGAGCCGCCTGAGGACAAAAAGCTTCTGGCTGGTCAGTACTACAACCCGTATATGGCCGGTCATGTGATCGCAATGGCACCGCCTCTGTCTGATGGAATGGTTGCATATTCCGACGAAAGTCCAATGACGACAGAGCAGTATGCCAAGGATGTTTCTGAATTTCTGGCCTGGGCAGCCGAGCCTGAAATGGAAAGACGAAAGCAGCTTGGAATTCAGGTGCTTTTATTCCTCGCAGCGTTCGCGGCTATCATGTACGGCATCAAGAAAAAAATCTGGTCTGATGTGCATTAAAAACGGCTTTAGCCCTTTTTGATCAGCATTTGTTAATATATTTCCCGTATCCTTAAAAGAGGGGCAGAAAAATGTAGAATTTTTTGCTCCTTTTTTGCTGTTTTTACAGTGAAAAAGGGGTCTCACGGGTTTGGTAGTAATGAAGACTTCAGATAATAAAAAACAAACAGATCAAGAAAAAGACTTACGCAGGAAAGCCAGAGAAAAGCTCTTAAAATGCAAAATGTATAAATGGGCTGCCATTATACTGGCTTTTGGTGCTTTTGTTGTTACGGTCAATTTGAACATAACGCTGGCGGATGGAAATTCGATGGTGATCGCACGCCGTCCGATTCTGATTGTGATTTTTCTTTTACCCTTTGTTCCGCCTCTATTTATGGGTATCCTTTCAAAGAGATTATACACGCAGGCAATGCGCGATCTTGAACCGCTCAGGAACGGAAAAGCGCAAGCCAGATAAATCCGCGTGTAGACAAACACTCACAGGATTGGCCCGAATACATGCGCGATACACAAAACGAAATCAATCATTTCTGGTTCGAGGAGCTTGACCCGCAACAGTGGTTTCAGCAAAGCGACAGCGTTGATGCCGAAATTACGGAACGCTTCGAGGTCACCCATCAAATGGCCAATGACGGTTTGTGCAACCACTGGGCAGCGGATGCAGACGGCGCCTTGGCCTTGGTCATTGTCTTGGACCAGTTTCCGCGCCATATGTATAGAAACACGCCCAAAGCGTTTGCCAGTGACGAGCGTGCATTGCTGATCGCTAAACAGGCTGTGCATAAAGGGTTTGACCAGCTTCTCACCCCTGTAAAACGCGGCTTTTTATATCTGCCGTACCAGCACAGCGAGACATTGAGCGATCAGAAAAAATCGGTTGAGTTGTTTGGCTCCATGGCCGAGGAAAATCCTGCCGGCGATATGTATGCCAAACGTCACTACGTGCCGATTGAAAAATTCGGACGCTTTCCCCACCGGAACGAAATCTTGGGGCGTGAAAGCAGCGAAGAGGAAATTGAATTCCTCAAAACACATAAGGGGTTTTTATGAGCAAGTATCAGAATGTGTTGGACAGCCTTGGCGTCAAAACGCAATCAAAAGGCTCGATAGAAGTATTCTCTCCCATAGACGGCAGCTCTCTCGGGGCCGTCGAATCTCATACGGTCAAAGATGTCGATGCCATCGCCAAGAACGCACAGGACGCGTTTGAAGAATGGCGCAAAGTACCCGCACCCTTGCGTGGTGAATTTGTCCGTTTGCTTGGCGAAGAACTGCGCAAATCTAAAGACGATCTGGGCAAACTCGTCACCATTGAATGCGGCAAGATTTATTCCGAAGGCTTGGGCGAAGTTCAGGAGATGATCGATATCTGCGACTTTGCTGTCGGTCTGTCCCGCCAGCTAACGGGCATTACTATGGGCTCGGAGCGTCCCGAACACCACATGCGCGAAGTTTGGCATCCGCTCGGACCCGTCGGTGTCATCACCGCTTTTAACTTTCCGGTCGCTGTGTGGTCATGGAACACGGCATTGGCAATGGTCTGCGGTAATTCGCTTGTGTGGAAACCGTCGGAGAAAACGCCGCTCACGGCACTGGCGTGCCAGAGCATCTTTGACCGCGCCGTCGAAAAATTCAAAGCTGCCGGACATGATATTCCTGAAAATCTTCTACAGGTTGTGATTGGTGAACGCGATGTCGGTCAGGTGCTGGTGGAAAACGAAGCTTTCCCGTTGATCAGCGCAACAGGCAGCGTGCGCATGGGCCGCGCTGTCGGCGAAGTGGTGGCAAAACGCCTCGGCCGCAGCTTGTTGGAGCTTGGCGGTAACAATGCCATGGTCATTGCACCGTCAGCGGATATGGATATGGCTGTGCGCGCAATTCTGTTCGGTGCTGTCGGTACGTGCGGACAACGTTGTACATCTACACGCCGCCTGATCGTGCATGAAGATATCTATGACAAGCTGATAATCGCTTTGAAAAAAGGGTATGAGCAGGTCCGCATTGGTGACCCGCTGGATGACAAGACTTTGGTCGGCCCGCTGATCGACGAAGATTCATTCTTGTTGATGCAGGACGCCCTAAAGCAGGCAGAAGCCCAAGGCGGAAACATCCTTGTCGGTGGTGAACGCGAAGAGGTCGGCTCGGATAATTATGAGGGTGGTTTTTATGTGCGCCCGGCCTTGGTTGAAATGCCGAAGCAAACTTCAGTCGTTGAACACGAAACATTCGCCCCGATCCTGTATTGCATGAAATACCAAGAGATAGGTGACGCGATCGCGCTTCAAAACGGCGTTCCCCAAGGGCTGTCCTCTGCGATATTTACAAACGATATGCGCGAGGCCGAACGATTCCTTTCTGCCACAGGCAGTGACTGCGGCATTGCCAATGTGAATATCGGCACCAGTGGTGCGGAGATCGGCGGTGCTTTCGGTGGAGAGAAAGAAACCGGCGGTGGACGCGAGAGTGGCTCCGACGCATGGAAGACCTATATGCGCCGTCAGACCCAAACTGTAAATTACTCTTCGGCCTTGCCATTGGCGCAAGGTGTCAAATTTGATCTGTAATTTTCACAATTTTTGTACAGTTTCTGCCCGTTTTTAACCCCTTATTATGTCTTTTCATGGCATCCTAAAAAGATAGCCCGAATCGCTGTATTTAAATTTTTGCAAAAAAGGATTTTTTGTCTCGAAAAAATTTCTCCATGAAGACGTGGGGATAACTCTTTCGAACGAAAGCAAGAATAGGTTCATTAGAGAATTCTTTTGTAACACTTTTTTGCGCGATGGCGTATTTTGGCGTATTTTTATTATATCCAAATAGAAAACCTCGAACCGAAAGGAGCTTGACCTATGTCAAACCCCGCATCTTCTAAGGGACTCTTGTCTGCACAAAACTCTCGTTTGGAAGCCCTCAGACAACGACATTCAGTATTATCTTCGAGGATTGAGGAGGCTTATAAAAGCCCGTCCACCACAGATTTTTATCTTCGTCAGTTGAAAAAGCAGAAGCTCTCCTTGAAAGAGGAGATAGAAGGAATCCGCTTGCAAAGCAATGAGCATAGCGGCCATGCCTCGGCCTGACATAAAGGGCTGAGACTAAAACACCTCGGTTATATAGCTGGGGAGTCAGTATGAAGAGAGTAGCCGGTTGATTTCATTCTCCGGCTACTTTTTTGTCTGTATGACGCTGATTAATCGTCAGATGATGATGTGTCTGTATCACCAAGGAAATTGGAGAAGTCGAAGCCGCCTGTACCGGACTGGCTGCTTTCATCTTCTTGTGGTGCTTGCAGTGCGGCCTGTTGTTCGGCCAGACGCTGGGCTTTGACCTCTTCAGGGTCTTTACCTTGTGCTTTCAGGCCTTTTTCAACGGCTTTCTCGTATTCCTGCCATGTACACAGACCAAGCTCCGCAGGGTGGCGGGGGCGCAAGTTCGGCGTGTTGGGGTGTGTGCGTTCACGAACAGAATTGATTGTAGGCTTGGTCGTACCGACAAGCTTTGTAATCTGTGCATCCGTGATTTCAGGATTGTGCTTCAGGATGTATGCAATCGCATCCGGCTTGTCCCCACGTTTGGAAACAGGTGTGTAGCGTGGACCTTTCGCACGGGATTTAACCGGTGGAAGGCTGCTTTTCGCAATTTTCAAGCGCGCTGCAGGGTCGGCCTGACAACGGTCGAGTTCTTCCTGTGTCAGCTCGTGATGCTCCAACGGGTTACGGCCTACGAGACCTTTACCGATATCGCCGTCAGCCAGAGCCTCGATCTCGATCGTGGTCATGCTTGTGAAATCGGCAATTTGCTCGAACGTCAAAGCTGTATTCTCGATAAGCCAAACAGCCGTAGCTTTAGGCATCAGAAGCTGTCCGGTAATATTCAGTGCAGTTGACATTGTTTTCTTTCCTTATGGTCTACTGTTTAAACTTTCAAATGGGCGTGTTTTTTAGCCCGCTCCTGTTCCTCGCGGGAGCTGGTTTTAAAACCAAATTGTATGGGAACGCTCCCGTTATAGTAGGGTTCGCCTCAAATTTCCAGATATTTTTTAAAACCGCCACCTGATTTTGCGAATTGATTTTTGTATGTGGCTCTTTTAATTTCGAGAGATGTTTGATGACGATCTGCCGCAGAAAAAGACATCAAGTGAGTTTCCACGCAATCTGGAAACCATGTCCGTGTCCGAATTACAGGATTATATCGGTGAGCTGGAAGCCGAAATCGCGCGTGCCAAATCGGATATAGACAAAAAGCAGGCCTCTCAGGCTGCGGCCTCCAGTTTTTTCAAAGACTAATACCCGTTTTACCTAATCAATATCCCCAGAAGAACGCGATGTAAGCGTTTGTAAAACAATCGTAATATTTTGAATATTCAGAATTTCTAAAATAAATTTTGCATTTTCGTGATGAAAAGTTGTAAAAAGTGCTCAAGCTCAAAAATATGAGCAGAACAGGGCACTTATGAGTAAACCACGGACGAATAATGACTGAAGTAATACACTTGGATACGGGCTTTGACGGGGCCCGTAGAGCTTCTTTACAGGTACCTCCCGGGGCTAAGATTTTGATGGGCAGTAATACGCCCGTGAAAAGACGGGATGCCGCAGCGGCCTTTGAACATTTCGGGGCCGATATTACCCTCAAATATATCAAGGATTACCTTCCCGTGCTGCCGAATGCAGCCGAAGATACGGGCGTAGGTGAAGGCAATGTGCGCCAGAAAACGGTCAACGCACATGAGGCATTGAAAAATGTCGGCTTCGAAGACAATAAATCCTTTGTCTACAACACCGACATCGTTATCGAATTTGAACAGCCTGAACTGCACGAGCATCCGTTCCTTGAAGACTACAGACATCTCTACATCGAAGGGCAGCGTTTTCCGGGTACGGAAATGGCGCCAATGGCTCTCGTAAACGGGTTCGAGACATTGATGCACGACATTAACCGTGCGCTGGATGATATCGAGCAAACAAACGGTTACGTAGATCGTGGTTTGCAGATTCAGACGGTTGGTCAGTTCACGAAAGTCGGCGAACCCGAGAGAGTGTTTACGGTATCGGGACGTCGTGAATATCAAATGATGAAAAGCCCGATGCCTGCATCCGGTGAGGAAGGTTTGGGAATATACGATCTGGATTATTATCTGGCGTTCCCTGAAACACCCGAAGTCAGTGTGCAGTCACAAAAAGACGAGATGGGGCTGAATTGCCATCCGGATTCCCATAACGCCAAGGCGGTTCGTAACCTGATCGAGGCATTGGACATTCCGAAGAAAAGTGCGGCCAAACTCGAATTTAGCAGTCCCAAGGTCATCATGCATCCCAAGCAATTGCGTGGAAGCGAAGACCCCGCCTTTGTCATCACGGACAGACATTTTACAGGCTCGTGGGGGCGTTTTGCAGGTGACCCTGCGGAAGAGTGGATCAAGAGCCAGATCGACGGTTTGGAGCGTCACCGCTATCATTTGATCGAAGATCCGGATTTCATTGATACAAGTATGCCGTTCCGTCAGCAGGACTATCTCCCCGACGGTCCTTCCACAGATATTACCTGCATGATTGAATTCATGCGCAAAGTGGACAGCGTTGTGTTCCTACCGTTCCGCCCGACCGGAAATGTGGTCGAGGATACACGTCAGCGCCTGATGCGCGATATGCTGTTTAACATGCGCCGTGACTTGCATAACCTTGGTGACGGCCATGTTAAAGGGCGTCCCGATGTGGTTATGGATGGTGATCTGGTCCAAAGACACATGCATCTTTTGCGTCTCGGCACGACGGCGATGCGCATCGGTTCCGCATTCCAGATGCCGCGCAAAGGCGAAGCATTGCATGAGGTTCTTGGTCGAGGTTGGGAAGATCACGAATATGTAATGACGCCATTCGAACCTATGGACGAAACCGAAAAGGCGATCGTTCCCGTGTTCGAGCAGCCTGCAGTGGCCTTTTTGGGGAACGCAACTTCGGAAAACCCCGATGTTCTCGGCACGTCCTATGACATCGCCCGCTTACACTACTTGAATGGCTTTGCCGGTAGTGAAGGACATGGCGGTAAGGGCAGTATGAACCAGTTCGCAAAAGCGGCCGTTGATTTGAACGAAGAAGGTTTCGAGGTTAACCGTCGCGGTGTGACAACACCGATCGCTACTCTGGAAGGTGATCCGACAGGCGCAATTGAGTCAGGGTTTGTACCGATCCGCGAACCGCACATGAGCTTGCGTATTCCGGGCATCATCGCACCGGATGTCGGCAGGGTTATCGTTGATAAAGGCGGCCCCGGTACTCAGACAGAGTGGAATTACGCGGCGCTGGATAACCTCAACCGCATTACTAACGGTTTGGAGCCACGCACGATTATCGTCAACAATGCCCCGAACAGGTTCAAGTTGATGTCTATCCGCAATTACCAGAACTTGGAGCGTGAATATTCCCGCGAGCAGCTGGCTTTGACCAATTCCGCACTGGTGCGGGGCGGGGCGGAGCAAATGTTCCGTGTCGCGCAGGACATGGACCGCCGTTCACTTGTTACGCCTGATGATGTTCTGAAAGCGACAGCTTCACGTTAAGAAAGTGTATGGAGTAATCAACGCGGATTGCATTCCCCGTGTACCGCGCATATGATTTGATTCATGCGCATAGATAACGATACCAAACTAGATTTCAAAGACGTCCTGATCCGCCCTAAACGCTCTACACTCAAGAGCCGCAAAGACGTGGATATTCATCGGGAATTTACCTTCAAATGGAGCGGCAAGAAGTTTAAAGGCGTTCCGGTCATCGCCGCCAACATGGACGGTGTCGGTACATTCGCTATGGCCGAAGCGTTTCAAAAGGATGGTAACGGTCTGACGGTTGCGTTGCATAAGCATTACCCGCTGGACGAGCTTAAAAAATTCTACAAAAAGCCTGCACATAAAAACGCATGGTATTCCATCGGTATGGTGAAAGCTGACGAGGAAAAGCTGGCTGAATTCATCAAGAGCGGCGGCAAGCCCGAAAAGATTTGCATCGATGTAGCGAACGGCTACAGCGAGCATTTCGTCGACTACGTTAAAAAAATGCGCGACCTCTATCCGAAGCTGACCATCATGGCCGGTAACGTTGTTACGGGTGAGATGGTCGAGCAACTGATCCTCAACGGTGCCGATGTTGTAAAGGTCGGTATCGGACCGGGCAGCGTTTGCACGACGCGCAAAATGACCGGCGTTGGTTACCCTCAACTCTCCGCGATTATCGAATGTGCGGATGCCGCACATGGCCTCGGCGGTCTGATTTGCGGTGATGGCGGCTGTACGGTTCCGGGTGATGTCGCTAAGGGCTTTGCCGCAGGCGCTGACTTCATTATGGCGGGCGGCATGTTTGCCGGTCACGATCAGGCCGAGCAGGAAATCGTTGAGGACGGCGGCCAGAAGTTCGTGCAGTTCTATGGCATGAGCAGCGATACGGCGATGAAAAAGCACAAGGGCGGTGTTGCCGAATACCGTGCCAGTGAAGGAAAAACCGTACGCGTTCCATATCGGGGTTCCGTTGAATTGACGTTGCAGGATATTCTGGGCGGTGTGCGTTCAACCTGTACGTATGTCGGTGCGCGTCGACTGAAAGACCTGACAAAATGCGCGACATTCATTCGGGTTACACAGCAACTCAATACCGTTTTCGGTAACGATTAATCTGATCTTATTATTCTCATTTTATAATCTTCTTAATGCATACTTGCGTAGCAAGAGTATGACCGCTACCTTGTCATACTAGGTTTTGAACAGAAGGGAGACGTACCATGCCGGATGAAATTAAAGAAAGACTTCAAGATTGCTGTGGTACGTGCACAACCGCCTACGAGTCATGGCGCAAGGATGAAAAAAGCATCGATGCGCGTGAAAACCTTCAAGAAGCCATTCACGAAATTCGTAAGGTTGCATCTCGTCTGGAAATTGAACTGGCCGTCAGTGAACGTGACCAGATGGCGCAAAAACCTATTCCTATTCCGCCGCACCGTAACGCGAAAGCGCGTTCGAAAGATAACAACGGTGGAGGCAAGAAGCCCTCAAAGCGTGGTGATTCCAAGAAGGGCGAGAGCGCCAACGACAAAGCGCCCAAGTCGAATAAGAAAACCGCGAGCGGCGATAACTAGCGCTAACCTCTATCCTTTATCAGCCTGAATTCCCCGAATTGTTCGGCGTTTTTCGCGCGCAAGAAAACATTCGTGTCTTTCTCTTCGCGTAAGCTTGTCGGAACGGTCGGTTTATGTTGCGCACGCAGCCCTTTGACCTCGTCATAACGGGCTTTGATCTTTTCGTTTTCAGGCTCGACCTTCAAACAGAATTCGGCGTTGCTCAAAGTGTATTCGTGCCCGCAATAGATTTTTGTGTCATCGGGCAGGGCCGTGATTTTGTCGAATGACTCCCACATCTGTTCGGCCGTGCCTTCGAACAGGCGGCCGCATCCCATGACAAACAATGTGTCGCCGACAAAGAGTAATTTGCTCTCGGGGAAGTGAATGCAGATATGCCCCTTTGTGTGTCCGGGGGTTTCAAGAACGTCATATGTTTCATCGCCGAATGTCTCGGCAGAAAATTCATCCAGCAAGATATCCATACTGTCTATACGTCCCATTTCCTTGGACGGACCCGCGACTTTACATCTGTGCCATTCCTGCATTTCGGGAATGCCGCCGATATGGTCGCCGTGGTGATGGGTCACAAAAATGATATCGGGCTTCAGGTCTTTGCTCTTAAGGTAATCAATCACAGGACCTGCTTCGCCGGGGTCAACAACGCCGACTTCGCCGTTATCACCTTGAAGCAGATAGGCGTAGTTGTCATTCAGAACGGGGATCAGGGTTACAGTAATCACGGTTTGTCTCCTGTTTTGATTTCATCGGTGTTCAACGCATCTGACAAACGCTTCTCGGCGCTTCCGGGTTTCAAAGGTTTTTGCTGGCTTTCATCCGGTGCCCAGCCGATCAGGTAGATAATCTCGAATGTCGCCTCGATACGGCCGTCCGCGTCGGCAAAATTCTTTTGGTAATGCTCCGCCGCTTTCATGAAGAACTCTTTGCCTGGGTTTTTGCGGCTGCGTTCGGCAATGATATTGGTTTCACCCATGCCACGCAAATCATGCATCAGCTTGAACATATTGTCATAGGTGACAGTCACGATTTCAGAATCGATCACAGGCAACGCATAGCCCGCACGCTGAAGCAGTGCGCCCATTTGTTGTTTATCGGCAAATGGGAAAACGCGCGGTGACACGCCGTTTTTTAAATCAATCTCCGTTTGCATCAACGTAGTGCGAAGCTGGTGCAATGTTTCCCCGCCGAACATGGCGCCGAGAAATAATCCGTCGGGCTTCAGACGTTGGCGTATCTGCAACAGCAGCCCCGGCAGGTCGTTAACGGCATGCAGGTCCAGAACAGATGTGATCAGATCGAAATTCTGTCCCTCAACGTCGAGCGCTTCAATCTCGTTGTCCCAATGTGCAGGCTGAAGCATCAGCATGTCTTTGAGGGTGCGCTTAATGTCCTGACGGCGGTCTTCGATGTTTTCGGCGGCGTGCTTGCGCAGGAACCCGAAATCACCATCTATGCTTTCGGCACGGTTCAGGGCACGCTTTCGGGCATAGGACTCGAAAACTTTGACGGGGCTATCGCTGGTGGACGGGTTTACCATTTTTCCGGACGGGGAATGTCTTCCATTTCTTTTTCGACCGTATCCATAAAGGCTTCAAGTTCGGCCTCGAATGCTTCTTCCTGTTCGGGCGTTACATCTTCCTCGGAATAATCAATCTCTTCGTAGGTCGGCTCTTCGACTTTAGGTTTGCTGACTTTTTCCTCGGGCTTGATGTCGCCGTCTTTCACTTGTTGGTGGAACGCCTTGCGCTCTTGCTCACTCAGCTTGCGCTGGACCTTAACTTCGATATCTTCTTCGTGGGTATGGTTGAGCATATCCATCTGGATACGCTTCTTCTCCATGCTTTGTTTTTTCAACACTTCAATGGATTCGTAATTCAACGGAATTGACCAGTCCGGCTGATAGCCTTCAAAACGTTGCTTGAGGATTTCTTTTACTTGCCGTTTGGCATCCAGCTTCAAATCGTCATGGAAATAGCGGTACGCCCGCGCGATCGCCAACATGAAATGCGGCTCTTTGGAAATGAACCGTTGGAGAAGCATCAACTGGTAAAACGGTAGGAATTTCGTGTTCGGTCCCTTCATCGCTTCCGCAGGTGCAGCCACCACATAAGGGTGGATGCGGTGCGGGGTTAGGCCCACATGGGTGAAATAGCTCTCACCCATCTTGATAATTTTGTTTGGCGTAACACCAAATTTCTCGGCCAGAAACTTACGAAGCAGTTTGAAGTTTGTGACTTCGGGCGGGATGTTGAAGCTCGGTGCGCAGACGGTAAGGCCGTTACCTTCATGACGTTGCGGTACTGGTAAATGTTCGGCCAAAAAGCCCGCATGCACCACGGATTTTTCATCCTTGGTCAGCGGCAGAACCACGGCTGTGTTGATCGTCTTTCCGTCATGGACGATGAAGTCCACGTTCTCGGCCGTAAGTCCGGACATAGAGCCACGGCTCTGGCCTTCCTCCACGAATGTCGAGTGAACGGGGCGGAGCTGGCCCGTCGTACCTTTGATTTCCTTGAAGCGGATATCTTCACCCGCCATTTCGGCCATCAATTTTTTAATGTCGGCTTTATTGTTGATCTTGGAAACCTGCAGGTTCAATGCTTTATCCGTCCATGTTTCCGCACGTAAATTCAAATGCTGGAACAGGGAGAGCAACTGCAATTCAAGGCGTGCATTCGGGATCATGCCGGTCGTAATGGCATTGAGGATTTGCTGCGCGTCCATTTCACGCACCACGCCTTTGGCCTGAAACTTCTCAACCCCGACAACGGATTTTGGCTGGATTGATCCTTTGGCCTGTTTGACCTTCACGTAGAAGGTTTTGATCTTCTCATCGATATAATCGGGAGCAGGGTAGTAATCAGGCCCGTGTTCCAACACGGACCCTTCGTCAGGTTTCACGCCCAGATAATCGCGCGCAAACAACACGGTGTTTTTGACATCGTATTGCTCCATTTTTGAAAGCGCTTCTCCGTCCACCGTGATGGGTTCGATCATGTGGCCTGACCATCGGCGGCCGTCAATATTGATCCCGCCGCGGGGCACAGCGTTGGTAATTGATCGCGCAATCCCGTCATGCAGATACACTTTCAGGCGGCCTTCTTCATCAACGCGGTAGGGAATGACTTCGCTGACATCAAGCTCGCGGCTGACCACGTCGACAATCTGTCCGGTCTTTTCGTTACGCATCGCAGTGATGTTCAGATTGCCGCTTTCGGTCATGGATGGGCGTCGTTCCTGAATTTCCAGGCTTTTGCGCTCGGCCATTTTATAGGCAACCGCGATATAACATGTCGGCGGGTTTCCTAAAGGTACACCGTCATCGGAATATAATCGGAAACGGCCTTCGAATTTTTCGTTGATAATATCGTCATCAAAAAACGGACCGGAATACTGCACACGGGCGCCAAGGCCACCCAGCTCTTTACGGAATTCACGCATGGTAAAAAACGTGTATTCGATTGGCAGCTCGGATTCCCAGTGCTGGCGTTGGTCTTTACGCATAATGAACTCGTACGCCCATTTATACGGCAGGCGGAAGAGGCGCGTGCGCGGGAAACGCTCCGGCAATTCTTCGAGGAAGAAGCCACCGCATCCCGCATCCTGTTTCGGACGGGCATGTTCTGCGTACCAGATCAACAGGTCAGCATCGGACAAATTGCTTAAGGCCTTCCCTTTACTCGGCTCGTCGGGAATTTCCATCAGCACGAATTCACCCGGGGGCGGACGTGCATAATCACGGATGAACATCACACCGCCTTTTTTCAAGGCTTTGAAATGGGTGCGGATGGTTTCGGCCACAATCCGTTCATTGTAACGCGACGCGGAATAAATCTCGTGCAGGATGTAGGAGTTGATGATCGCGTCGACGGATTCCTCTTCGAAAATATTCCGTGATGAATCACCGACTTTGTAATCGAGATTAAAGAGTTTGTATTTCTCTTTCGCTTTATTGATCTGGCGCTTGGCTTTATCGAGGCCCGTAAACTTCACCTTCGGGTTCATGGCCGCCATGGCATAGGTCATGGCGCCATCGTCACAGCCCATATCAATGACGTGAGAGCCTTCTTCAAGCAGAAGGTGAGACAGCGTGAACCACGCCTTACGGATCACTTTCGGCTCAATGTCTTTGAGCAGGAGATTCCGTTTATCGATATAGCTTTCAGCTTCGGTTTCTAGATGCTTACCCATTGGATAAATGTATGTTTTTTCTATAAAAATTTCAAAGCTTATAGCGTATTTATCTGAAATCGCCTATAAAAACCCTGTGCGCAGCGCTTTGAAACCTGTTCAAACCCTTATCCAGCAAGCGGTTGACACCGTTTTGCCTCCACGGTGCGTAATAACGGGCGATATTGTCGATCGTCAGGGTATGATCACCGCACACGCATGGTCCCAACTCAATTTTATCGCTGAACCGCAATGCACAAAATGCGGCATTCCTTTTGAATTCGAGAGCTTTGAAGGCATGACCTGTACCGCGTGTCTGGACCGTGAGCCGCCATTTGAAACGGCGAGAGCAGCTCTTAAATATGATGATGCCAGCCGCGATATGATCCTGCGCTTTAAACATGCCGATCAGATTCATGTGGTATTGGCATTTGTACCGTGGATGGAAAAGGCCGGAGCGGAAATGCTGGCGCAGGCGGATTACCTTATTCCCGTGCCGCTTCACCGTTGGCGGTTACTGTCACGGCGGTATAACCAGTCCGCCCTGATCGCTCATGCTCTGAGCCGTAAAACCAAAATACCAACACTGGTGGATGGTGTGCTCCGCACCCGCGCGACAGAAGTGCAGGGATATAAGAAAGCGGTCGAACGGCACAAGAATGTAAAGAAAGCGTTTGCCGTTAACCCGAAAAGGGTTGAGCAAATCAAAGGCAAGAACCTGATCCTGATCGATGATGTGTATACGACGGGCGCAACGGTGAAAGAGTGTGCAAAGACCCTGGTGAAAGCTGGCGCCGCCCGCGTTGATGTTTTAACGCTTGCCCGCGTAGTCAGGGATGATCTGGATTTCTAAAGCGCTTCGCCTCTGGCCAAGCGGCTTTCATCAATGCGCGGCGATAACCCGACCCGCATCGCCAGCATTTTTAACGGATAAACACTCTCCAGCGTTTTTAAACCCGCACGGCGCGCCCCTATGATCGGGGCAATATCATTCGCAACAAAGCGGTTGAGGATATCAACCCCCGCTACCCGCGTATCAATATCCAGATGACGGCGTTTCTTGTACGCGGCCAGAACAGGCTGCGTGCCGATGTCGATGCCGAGCCGTGCCTTGTCAGTCAGAATTTCTGCCAATGTCGCCACATCGCGCAACGACAGGTTCAGACCTTGCGCGGTAATAGGGGGCAACGCATGCGCAGCTTCGGCCACCAATGCAAGGCGGGGGGCAATAATGTCTTTGGCTTTGGTTGTCTCAAGCGGCCAGCCCTCGGGGCCTTTTTCCAGAGTAATGCCGCCAAGAACATCGTGGATCTGGCGTTGCAGGGCTTGTTCAAATTCCTGCTTTTTCAAATGCAGCAGGGCTTCGGCCTTTTCATGTGTCTCCACCCATACGATGGAAGATTGATTTCCGGGCATGGGCACGATTGCCGTCGGACCCGCAGGCGTATGAAATTCGGTCGAAATATTCTGGTGTGATCTGGAATGATTAATGATACAGGTGATGGCGGTCTGGTCGTAATCGTGGCGGCGTGTGCCGATACCTGCAAAATGCCGCACGGCGGAGTTTTTGCCATCCGCTCCGACCAAAAGACGTGCCTGAATGACATCGCCGGTATCCAACCGCACCTTTGTGCTGTGCCCGTCGGTTTTGTAATCGTGAAAGCGCCCTTCGATAAACTTGATATTTTTAAGAGCTTTCACACGTTCGAAGAGAGCGGCTCTGAGAGGGGCATTCGGTATGTTGAAGCCGAATTCATCATGGTTGATATCCTGCGCGTCGAACTCCACCGCAACGGGTTCGCTGCCGCCTTTGCTGACATCCATGATTTTCATGGTCTGGAGAGGGCAGGATAGAGGCTCAAGCTTGTCCCAGATGCCCGTGGCTTTGAGGATTTGCACCGAAGAACCGATCAACGCAACCGTCCGTCCCGTGGTTTCGGTTTTCTTGAAGCTTTCGGGCGGATGCGGGTCGACAAGTGCGACATCAAAACCGACCTGACCGAGTAGGACAGCGAGTGTTGCGCCGGCTGCTCCGGCACCGATGATGACAATATCTGCTTGCTTTGTGGTCAACGCTTGCTACCTTCTTTGATAGGAACTTATCGTAATCTATAGAGGAGACAAGCCCATGGCGAAAGTTGAAATTTATTACTGGACGACATGTCCGTTCTGCCGCAAGGCTCTGGCGCTGCTGGATGAAAAGGGCGTTGATTACGAAGGGTATGACATTACAGGCGATGACGAAGCCCGTGCGAAAATGGTCGAGCGCACAGGTGGCCCGCGTACTGTTCCGCAAATCTTTATCGACGATAAACATATCGGTGGCTGTGATGATCTTCACGCACTCGATGACAAGGGCGAGCTGGACCCGCTTCTGAATGCCTGACATCCTTAAAGCGGCCTGTGTTCAATTGAATGTCGGGCCTAGCATTCACGAAAACCTGAAAACAACCGAAGAGCTTATCCGCGAAGCGGCGGGGCAGGGCGCGAAGCTGATCC
>JAESRE010000051.1 GCA_016764775.1 Alphaproteobacteria bacterium | reverse complement strand
GGCGCGAATGCCGATGCGTTCGGAATCGGCGGCTCGGGCGGTGGCGGTAACGGCGCCAATGACGGTTCGGCAGCCACAGCAGGTGTCGATGGCACAGGTGGCGGCGGCGGCGGCGGTAACAACAACCGTCTCGGGGCTGTCGGCGGTTCGGGTATTGTGGTGCTGAGTTACCAACTCAACCCGATGAACGCCAACACAACCGCCGAGGCACAGGAATATTCCAAAATCCTCGAACAGCTTGACCAGATTGCAATAGACGCGAATTACCGCGGCATCAATCTGTTAGGGGATGAAGACCTGACCACCTTTTTTAACGAGGACCGTTCCAACTTTCTGGTCACCGAAGGGCTGGACGCGACACGTTTGGGGCTGGGGATTCGCGAGGTGGACTTCCTGTCTTTCGAGGAAGTTGATCAGGCGCTTGAAGATTTACGCGAAGCACGCCGCGTTGTGCGTACATACGGCTCCACGTTGGCGGGCGATTTGAACATCATCACCACCCGCGAAGCCTTTACCGAAGAAACGATCAATACATTGAAAGCGGGCAGTGACGATCTGGTCGTTGCCGACCAAAACGAAGTCGGGGCAAATATGCTCGCCCTGCAGACGCGGCGCCTTATTCAGGTCAATACGCTTTCACTGGCTTCGGAGAATAATTCGGCGATTATCGATCTGGTCAGGCAGGATAACTAATCGCGCCAATACTCTTTGACCCACGGCGCAGGCTGAATGGTTTTGTAGAAATAGGTATAGAATGGCTGGCTTTTTGGTGACCAGCGCCCGAGTATCGCATCTTCAATTTTAGGATGGCCGTGAAAGGCCAGAACCTTTGTGCCTTCGGGTAGCTTCGCGGCCTCGAACATGCGCTTATACCACGGCGGCAACGCATGAAATTTAAAGCTTTTGCACCATTGTTCGGGCCAGAATTTCAGAGGCCCGATTGTCTTGCGCACCATGGCGGACAAATAAGCCTGACTGGCTGTGAAATATTCCTGAACGACCTCTTTGGGGCGGCTCTCAAAATCCTGCTTGATATGCCCAAGCGTGCCGACCCGCCATGAATAGCATGTGGCCTGCCCGACTTCATCACCGTCCGAATTCCAGTCATTGATGATCACAAATTCGTCATCCTTCGCAAACCGCACCATCGAATCGATTTCATCGGTGATGATGACGTCCAGATCAAAAAACAGAACGCGCTGTCCGTTTAAATCCGCCAGATCATCCGCGCACAGACCCACTTCCTTGCGGTACACGTATTTCAAGTCATTCGGGTCTTCCAAGTGAATTTCGGGCAGCGGATAAACACGTATATCCTCGTTAAATCCGTCGGATTTGTCCGTAAAACAATAGAAGTTCAAATCGTGCTCATGCAGGTTTCGGCGTACCATTTTGTACAAACGGTTCACGTCACTGGCCGAATATGCATCCCCCCATTTGATGCATATCACGTTCGCAGCTGCGGATTTTTGTCCGTTTTTCATGTTTTTAGCCGATTTCCGGAAAAATTTATTAACAGGTTGTTGTTTTATGCCTGTTTGTTAGGAATTCGTCAATCTTTAGGCCGCTATAATAAAAGTGCGAAAACATAAGAAAACCGCGGCTTTTGAATAAAATTTTAAATAATAAACGTTGCGGAAAAATGACATAGGAGCAGATAAAGGGACTTACGCAAATGAACCAGAGGGGCATCTTAAGAACAATTAAAAATGCGCTTGAGCGCAACAAGATCGGCGAACTTCTCGTCGCAAAAGGTTTAATCTCACCACATGACCTACGCCATGCGTTGCAGGAACAAAAAGCGACGAAAACGCCGCTTGGTCAGGTTTTTGTTAAAAACGCCGTTATTTCCCAGCGCCAGCTGCAGTTCCTGCTCTGGAAACAGAGCGCGTTAAGAACATGCGCGGCGGCTGCAATGTTGTTTATCTCGATGGTGGCCTCCGAACGGAAAGCCCGTGCAGACATTATCGACGTCCCTTCACAGATTACACTGGTCAGTGCCAGCGCCCATTTCGCAAAAGTGAATCATTACCCTGCCCTTTACGGTACGCAGGAAAAACGCTCCCGCGATCTGAAAGCTTTTACAAAATGGACGAAGATGTTCGACAAGTTCGAGCGTCAGTTGAAAAACGATTCATCCGCACAAATCGTGCGCGACTGGCAGGAAAACCTGCGTGATATGCAAGGCATGTCTATCAAGGCGATGGCCGATCGCGTCAACACACTGGTCAACAAGAAGCGCTACATTCTGGATTCCAACAACTGGGGCCAGTCCGATTACTGGGCCACACCTGTTGAATTTTTACAGCGCGGCGGCGACTGCGAAGATTTCGCGATCATGAAATACACGGCCCTGCGCACACTGGGTGTGCCGGAAGAGCGTCTGCGTATTGCGATCGTTCAGGATCTGAAGAAAAATATCCCGCATGCGGTGCTGGTGGTTTACACTGAACAAGGCGCCTATATTCTGGACAACCAGAACCAGCGTCTGGTGGATGCGGAAAACGGTTCACGCTACCGCCCGATCTATTCGATCAACCGTCAGGCATGGTGGCTGCACCAGGCTCCGAGCAAGACTATTCTTGCCAGCGCGGATTAATCACTCCACTACACTTAACTATTCAACTTCAGCGATTCTCAGGATATTCGTCGTGCCCGACACGGCGAATGGTACGCCCGCCGTCATGATAAAACGGTCGCCTTTATCGGCATAGCCTTGGTCATGCAGGATTTTGCTCGCGTGTTGCGCGGGGCCGGTGAAGTCCTCCACCGTTTCAGGTGTATGGACGGCATTCACGCCGTAACAAACCGCCATTTTACGGGCGACATTGATATCGGGTGTCAGGCAGAGGATAGGCACATCGGGACGTTGGCGCGCCATGCGCTGCGCGGTCGAACCGGATATTGTGTAGGTCACGATGGCCAGTGCATCAACATCCTGCGCAACATAAAAAGCGGCGGTGGTGATGGCGTCGGACGGATTGCCGATGGCATCGGGGCGAATATCTTCCATGAGCTCCGCGTAAATATCGTCCTCTTCGGTACGGACCAGAATCTTGTTCATGATATCGACGCTACGGATCGGGTGCTGGCCGGCGGCCGTTTCGGCAGAGAGCATAACCGCATCCGCACCGTCATAGACAGCCGTAGCCACGTCGGAGGCTTCGGCACGTGTGGGGCGTGAGCTTTCAATCATCGATTCCAGCATCTGTGTCGCGACCACCACGGGCTTGCCCGCCTCGCGAACTTTGCGCACTACGCGTTTCTGGGTTGAAGGCACATCTTCGGGCGGAATTTCCACGCCCAGATCGCCACGCGCCAACATGACGCCATCGGCCAGTGCGATAATCGAATCCAGATTCTCCAGCGCGGCCGGCTTTTCCAGTTTCACCATCAATGCTGCGCGCCCTTTAATAAGGTCTTTGGCCTCCTGTACATCTTCGGCCGTCTGCACGAAGCTCTGTGCGATCCAGTCGACGCCGATCTCCAATGCGGATTCGAGGTCCTTCTTATCCTTATCAGTCAGTGCGGGAATGGGGAGGAATGTTTCGGGCACATTAAAGCCCTTCTTGTCCGATAATTTTCCACCCGCACGGATTTCGGCCACGAAATAGTCATCACCGATTTCACGCACGCGGCAACGCACCTTGCCGTCATCAATAAAAAAGAGGCCGTCTTTTTTCAGGGTCCCGAAGATTTCGGGGTGCGGCATATATATACGTGTTTCGTCTCCGGGTGCGGGATCGGAATCAAACCGAATCTTCATGCCGCGCTCCGCCATAATCGATCCGTTCTTGAATGTACCGATTCTCAACTTCGGTCCCTGCATGTCGGCCAGAATGCCGATGGGGCGGTTATATTCCTTCTCAATCCCGCGGATTATGTCGGCTACGGCGGCGTGGTCGGCGGCCGTTCCGTGGCTGAAATTCAGGCGGAAAACATCAACACCGGTCTCGAAAAGTTCGAGAATCGTTTCGCGCGTATTAGAGGCGGGACCCAGCGTTGCAAGGATTTTGGTTTGGCGCATTCGCCGTAAACATTTGGTCATAAAAGGATTTTGATCGTTTGTAAGAGATTGCTCGTAGAAGAATCATACCACAGATTTGACAAAGCGCCACAAAGGAACATAAAGTGAACACATCCTTTGCTCATTGTGGATACAGCTCCAAACTTTCTGGGGATAGTGAAAATTTTCTGTGTCATTTGTGTCTAAAATTTCCCTTTTGCAATTTTTTTGAAGGGGATAAGCAACGGGATAGAACTGTTAATTTACTGATAAACAACAGGATTTCCAAAAATGCCGAACAGAAAAGGACCTTATTCCTATTGCCGCCCACCACGAGATGTAGTAGCTTATTTCTTACCAAACGCTACAGATTGTGTTTTCGCACGCTGTTCGCACCCCGAAAATCAAATCCAACTAAACTCACCTTTAGACGGATGTATAATAAGAAATAGGAGTTACGCTCATGTTTGACGTTGCGCAAATGGAGAGGGGCAATCGCGTCCAAATTGACCGCTCTCGTGATGAAAATCTAACCACTTTCGGTAAGGCTACATTAACTGACCGTTATTTGATGCCTGAAGAGCAGTATCAGGATTTGTTTGCGCGTGTCTCTATGTATTACGGTGACGACAGCGAGCATGCCCAGCGCCTTTACGACTATATGTCCAAGCTGTGGTTCATGCCTTCTACACCTGTTCTTTCAAACGGCGGTACAAACCGCGGTCTTCCTATTTCCTGCTTCCTCAACGAAACAAACGACTCTCTCGAAGACATTGTATCCTTGTGGAATGAAAATGTATGGCTGGCCTCTTTGGGCGGAGGTATCGGTTCTTATTGGGGTAATGTGCGTTCCATTGGTGAGAAAGTCGGACGCAATGGTAAAACATCCGGTATCGTGCCGTTCATCCGCGTGATGGACTCCCTGACACTGGCCATTTCCCAAGGCTCCCTGCGTCGCGGTTCTGCTGCGATCTATCTGCCAATCTGGCACCCGGAAATCGAAGAATTCATTGAAATCCGCCGTCCTACAGGCGGTGACCCGAACCGTAAAGCACTGAACCTGCACCACGGTGTTCTGGTCAATAACGCCTTCATGCAGGCGGTTGAGAATAACGAAGAGTTCGCTCTGAAATCACCGAAAGACAACCATGTTGTCGATAAGGTCAACGCCCGTGATCTGTGGATCCGCTTGCTGACCGCACGTGTTGAAACAGGCGAGCCGTACATCATCTACATCGACCACGTAAACGACCAGATTCCGGCACACCATAAAATGGCCGGTCTGAACGTGAAGATGTCCAACCTGTGTTCAGAGATCACATTGCCGACAGGTAAAGACCATATGGGTCAGGACCGAACGGCGGTATGTTGTCTATCTTCCCTGAACCTCGAGAAATACGACGAGTGGCAGGACCATCCGACCTTTATTGAAGACGTGATGCGATTCCTCGACAATGTTCTGTCCGACTTTATTGCCAAAGCACCAGATTCCATGAAACGTGCGAAATACGCAGCGATGCGTGAACGTTCCGTTGGTCTGGGTGTTATGGGCTTCCACGGCTTCCTGCAATCCAAGATGATCCCGATGGAATCTGTTATGGCGAAGGTCTGGAACCGCAAAATGTTCCAACACATCCGCCGTCAGGCCGATGACGCGTCCGTCAAGCTGGCGGAAGAGCGTGGGCCATGTCCTGATGCGGCCGATTACGGCATCATGGAGCGTTTCTCCAACAAAATGGCGATCGCGCCGACAGCGTCTATCTCCATTATCTGCGGCGGTGCTAGCCCGGGTATCGAACCTAATGCGGCCAATGCTTACACGCATAAAACACTGTCCGGTTCATTCCCGGTCAAGAACCGTTACCTGACAGCCATTCTGGAAGAAAAAGGCCAGAACACGGAAGATGTCTGGAGTTCAATCTTTACAAACGAAGGCTCCGTACAGCATCTCGACTTCCTGTCACAGGATGAAAAAGACGTGTTCAAAACCGCATTTGAAATCGACCAGCGTTGGTTGGTTGAGCATGCCGGTGACCGTGCACAATATATTTGTCAGGCACAAAGTCTGAACGTCTTCCTGCCCGCGAATGTTCACAAAGCGGACTTGCATGCCCTGCACTGGGAAGCATGGAAGAAAGGCGTGAAGTCTCTGTATTACTGCCGTTCCAAATCCATCCAGCGCGCGGAAAGCAACGCCTCATGGCAACGTGCGAAGGACGGAGAGAAGAAAGAAGAGGAACAAGGCGGCGAAACACAAGGCCAATACGAAGAGTGCCTCGCCTGTCAGTAAGCCCAGTTAAATCTCCTGCGTAAATGAGTAAAGACCCGCCTCGAATGAGACGGGTCTTTTTTGCAGAGAAAACAGCATTTTAAAGCGCATAAAAATATTGTACTATTAATCCTATGGAACTTATTCTCGTCATCTCACTTCTTGTCCTGATCGTTGTAATTTTCATTATTTACCCGATCATTCTGTTCTTCCAATGCCTGTTTGATTCCGCGGTCTCTGCCGGAACCAAAATTCTGGTATTTCTGACGACGTTATTCGTCTTTCCGATACCGAGCTTTTGCTATGGCGCGTTCGTCAAAAACAGCGGCCTCAGTAAATTTATTCTCGCTATCTATGTGATTCTGTTCGTAATCGCGATGATCTTCGTGGTCTTCTTCGGCGGTGCGGCCCTGATCGCAGGTTATATGGCCAATGAAGGCGTGATCGACTTCCAGCATATGGTTGAAACGCAATCCTTGCCGGAGCCTGATACAAGCAGCAGCCCGGACGTCGAATATAAAGGCTATAACACTTATGAAACCGATGAGGTGAATGTGTTTGAATCCAGCGGTCCTGACGAAGAGCCTCTGCCTGTCGAACCGGCACCTGCTCCTGAAACCCAGGATCAGCCTTCAGAATAATTACAGGTTCACCTGCAATCACGGCCCGCTTATTAGCGGGCCTTTTTGTTGAATGGGGCTTTCTTTATAAGCTGGCGGTTAATGCGCCGGAATCATCAGCCTCGGGACGGGGATGAAAACGGTTTACCGGCAATGTAGCGGCGGGCTCTTCAACCACGGCTTCTTGCGTTGCAGCTGCATTCTTCCTACCGAGTGCCACACTGTGCGCATTTACAATCGCCTCTTCGCGACCTTCGCTCACCGCTGCTACAGCCTTTTTCATACGGGCCGTCAGTGTGTAATTACCGTCTTCGGTTTCTACATCAATTTTCGCGATATAACGCAGACTTGGATTGTTTGCCAGATCATCCTCGGTCACGCGGTCTGTGTAGCCGACATATCGTTCATGGTCTTCGCCGGTGTTTTCCCATACAACCGGTTTAGGGCCTTGAGCAAGAAAAGCCTGTGATCCGAATTCCTGTTGTAATGCATCGCCTAGCGATGAAAGATCGTCCGGTGTATTGGCCCAAAGAGTTACTGTTTTACGCATATAAACCTCATTTATAGTTATGTTTTTCGGTTAAATCTTTTGCAGCGCGTACAAAAAATTTCAGCGTTGGTAGCACGGCACACGCTTCGCGGTCAAGAGAAGGTTAAAATCTTAAGAATTGAAATGCTCGCTGCATTTGTTGTCAGCGGGGTCGGCTGGCGGATCAAAAGTGACGTGGATGCGGCCATGTTCATTGCCAGATGCATCCATGGCGATGAAATTGCTCCATGAATACACATTCTGTTTCATGAAATTCTCGTGAATGGTGATATGCACGTCGGTGTTCTTCGGATAGTCGATATATTGCGCGGGATTGCGCGGATTTTCCATGCGGATTGTGCTGACCCGCGGATCGGGATGAGTGAAAAACCCGTTTACGGGATAGCATGGCGTAAAGCGGAAATCCTCCACCACATACACGCCGCTGATTTCCAGCACCAAGCCGTTAGCATAGTTTTTAGCGAAGGCGGCACAGGCAAGCAGCAGTATACCGCCCGTGATTATGATGTGTTTGCATTTCTGCATTCATTATCCTCTTTCGGATCAGGTGCCCAGAAAATCATACGGATGCGGCCATATTCCAGACCGTAATCGTCTTCGGCCACAAAATCGCTATAGGGGTTATCGCCGCGCTTCATCTGTTGTTCATGAAAGTCGATATGCACCTTTTGATTTACGGGATACATGAAGAATTTCGCCGGATCATTCGGATATTCCATCCGTACACGCGTGACATTGGGATCGGGGTGATAGAACTCGCCCGTGATCGGATAACACGGTGTGAAGTTATAATCTTCGGTCGTGGCCACGCCGCTAATAACAACGGTGAACTTATCAACCGCTGCGTGCGCAACCGTCACCAGCGCGCAGACCGCCAATACGCCGTATACGATGTGTTTTTTAAAAGCAGAGATGAAAGTGTTTTTGCTCACAGTACTATTATACCGTGAGTGAATTGCGGTTATCCAGCGTTTTGGAACTAAAGAATGTCCAGCTCGTGGTGAAGGCTTTTGATGATCTTACGGTCCAGCGTGCGGATTGCGGCTTTGACCAGATTTTCACTGGCACGGGTGGGCAAATTACTGCTGACGAATGCGGGGCCGGAGCTTTCCACGCGGCGGCCGTAATTCACACGTGCTTTTTTAGACGGCATGTAGGGTTTACTGGCCAAAGAGATATCCAGCGTAATATCGATCAGATATTGATCACGCCCCATGCGGTTTTTGCCCTGATGCAGCACCGTTGCGCGGCTGATCTTGATAAACAGCACCTGATCACCCCCTGTGGGGCGGAAGCGTTTCTTCAGATATTGTTTGATTTTCTTGGCCGGTGAATCACCGCGAATATCGAGCAAATTGTTGCTGACCCGGCGCCCTGCTTCATTGTTTTGCACAACGATTTGCGCAACCGGAACCTTGATGCGGTCCGCATGGGCGTTTTTCAATGGCAACAGCGCTGCCATCGAGAATACGCATAGTATTATAAATTTGAATTTCATGTCCCTGCCTCGCTCCAATGCCTGACTTACAGACACTGTGCGAAAAAGTTCCATGAATGGTGAAAAGTTTAGATCGCCTGTTCGTAAACGATGTCGGTTTTGCATGTGCCGCCTTTAAGCGTCACTTTGGCTTTTTCGATACCATGTGTGGATACGCAAACCGTTTCGCTGATGAAATCCTGCCCCTGCTTTGACGGGTCCTGCATATCCATCATGCGGCCGCGCTCGGTGAAAATGGCGGTCGATGTCAGGGTCTTGTCATCGGTCTTGTTGACCTTGAGGGTTTTGAAATCGGCCTGATAACCGGCAACCTGTCTCGGCCCCCAGATATAGGAGTTGATGAAGTCCGCCTTGTGCAGGGTGATTTTCGTATCCTGTGCGGTCTTGCTCTGATAGTCGCGGACCGTCATTTCAAATGTCGCGTCCTGATCGATAATACCGTGAAGGAATTCCAGCAATTGTTGAGGGTCCTGCTTCTGGTTCAAGAGCGTTTCGAATCGCTCGAAATCCTGTGTTACCTGCTGAGTCAGTTCCTCGTTACCTGTGTTGCCCGTAGCCGTGCTTAATGGTGCAAACACCAGAGATGAAATAACAATACAGATACTCAGGACAATATAACGCATGACGTAAACCTTTTGGTCGGTGAATTGAATATCACGGACCATAGAAAACTCGTTATATTATGTCAATATATTTCGGGGAAAGCCTTACTTTAAAACGGGAAAACCCCCACCACGAAGGCAGGGGTTAACCGTAGTCTTTCGGACTTAAACGAAAGCCTAGTTTAAAGTCGTACTACAGGTCATACGTGTCATATGAACCTGATCGTTCTGTTTTTCGAGATGCATGTAGCAGTTCGATACGGAATGGCGAACATTGTGCGCATAGCGTGCATCATACGGCGACGGGGCATAGCCCATGCCGAATTCCTGCAAGCGCAGCTCGACCACGGCACGGTCGCCGTTTGACGGAATATGCGTACCCAGCATCGTCACTTTTTGTTCGAAACCCGGGATCACCGTTTTCTTGTGATGCATCTGCGCGATCATTTGATCTTTATGCAATGTACCGCTGCTTGAGGGTTGCCAATACGGATGATTTGCGGCGTATGGATAGCGGTAATACGGTGAACCGTATTCGCCCGCCCATGCCGGATGCCAGTATCCGTTATTCGCATATGGATGCGTCAAGTTGGTTTTAAAACTCGCTGCGTTGTCCACGTTCATCGACAAGAACGAGCGCATGACATCCTGGTTTGGACTGTTCACTGCATCAGAGTATTGCTCTACAAATTTCTGTACCTCGTACATGGTGATTCTGTCCGAACGTGCCTCTGCTGTATTGAAAAACCCACACGCGATCACGGCTGCCCCTGCGAGCATTAGCCCCTTAAATTTCATGATTTGCTCCTGTTTGTTGTTTACCCGAAAGAAGGTCCGTCTTTCATTACACCGCATTATTATTATGGAAAAGTTAAGATGCCTAAAATTTTAGGAAAACGTCCCACAAGCTTTGCTAGCGCAGCTTGCTTTTCAGGCTGAGGAACGGACGTTCGATCACATGGTACTGGATCGTCGCGGCCAGAATGCTAAAGCCGCAATACGTCAGAGCAAACAGGCCAAAGACGGTATATGCATTGGCGTCATCACCCGCCCAGACCTGTGTCATGATGAAGGCGAGAGGAAATAACGGCCAATGCAACAGATAGAGGCTGTATGAAGTTCTGGCGAAGAAATCACCGCATTTGTTCTCCAGAACCCTACTGCGTTCACCCATAACCACGCCATAGACCAAACCTGCCATGAGGCATGAGATCAGCAACGGTTGCAGAATGACATCATAGAGACCAATCACATCCATCATTTCATGCGAGACCATAACCGTAAACAAGGCGAGAGCGCTGAGGCGCAAAGTCCATTTCGGACAAAACGGCTTCCAGCCTTTTTTTTCGCATTGCGCGATCAGCACACCGAGGAAAAGCGGTTCCAGACAGCAATGGAACGGGGCACGCACGGTGCGGAAAAAATCGTAATAGGCGTCCACCCCGCCTGCTGCTTCATATGAAAGCCAGCGCAAAAACGGTGTTAACAGGATGATGGCGATAAACAGGCCTGATTTCGCCTTGTCGCTCTTGAGGAACGGTAAAGCGAGGAACATTAACGGGATAAGGAAGTAGAATTTTTCCTCTACACCCAGTGACCAGAAAACGGTGTTGATGTCGGGGTCGAGGTAATCCTGCATAAACAGCATATGATACGCGGTGCGCCAGCCCAGATTATCCGTATCAATGTTGTAAAACGGGAACAGTCCCAAAACGATCAAAAACAATACGACGTAATATGCCGGAACGATGCGTAACACCCGTTTCATTGCATATGTTTTCAACGACGGCATTTTGCGGCCCTCGCTGAAAAACGGTCGGGAGATCAAAAAGCCGGAGAGCACAAAAAACAGATCGACCCCGATCCAACCATTGGTGAAGAGCGGCTTGATCCAATCAAGCGCGGATAATGTCTGCGGATCGATTTGTTGAAAATAAAGGTGGAAGGTGTGACGAAACAGTACCAGCAAAACGGCCAGTGCCCGCAAACCATTCAAGCCCCGAATATGTCCGGTGCCAGACGTTATTTGATTTTCATCACGGCCTGATTCTTTTTGTTGCGCGCTTTCCAAATGATGCTGTCCACGATGTAATGATGGAAATTGACGGTCTGGAATATGATCACATTCAGGGTCATCAACAGCATGATCTCACCATTTGATATGTGGGACAACACCAGCTGCATGTTCTTGTAGAACAGTGTCGTCAACAGCAAACAGAACATAAAATACAGAATCGTTCGCGGCGGTGTTTTTTGAGAAATCCATGCCATCAGGCTTCGGCCATGCTGTTCGATATGTTTGAAGCGGTTTGTATTATACAGCCAGACAAACAGAATATATTGCGCATTGTGCCAGATATTCACGGCGAGCCAGCCGTGGTTCAGTTCGGAGAGTGCGATGTAACCGATATAGAAGATCGTGAAATGGGAAGCTTCGAAGGCCGTCTGCGCAAAGCTCAACGTTCCTTCGGTGTATTGCTTGTATCGTTGATATGCCCATATTCCAAGCGCGGCCACCGCCAATATCCCGACCACATCCGCAATGACTACGGGGATTTCAGGCATCCAGACAGGCAGGAATAAAAATTCGTCCCAGCCCTGTGCACACCGGTTCAAAATACCCCAGAACGGCACAGCCCAGAATATAGCCTGATCGAAATAGATGTTTTTCGGCGGTGTTGCTCCGGCTTTACGTTTATAAAATGCGGCTATGCCCCATGACTGACGCGTATAGTGAAACCACTGCCAAAACAGGTAAACCGTAACCACCGTCCAGATCCCAAAAACGGTCGCCAGAAACGCCACTCCCATCAACACAAGCACGGGCAGCGGATAAATCAGTTTCCAGTTGTCTTTGCGGTCTTCCTTGGTTCCGGCCAGTTTGGTGAATGTCGAAATCACATGGTGATAGCCGAGTATCCAGAGATCAATCAGCATGATCGGGATGAATAGCTCCGGGCGGTAACTGACGATCACGCCCGATATTACAGCCATGGCAAAAACACCCAGAATCAATAAAGAATCGAATCTGGCGTTATCGAGCCAGCCCATTTGTATTCGCGGCTTTTGGATGTCTGTATCTGTTGTGGTCATCGGATTTGGAATTGCCGTAAAAGACGTTGTTACTCTTACTATAATAGCAGAAAGCTTAACATTTCGTGTAAGCAAATCTCCCTATACGGCCTGCCATAACGAGTCCGTTCTGCGCTTTCCTTGGTTGTGGAAAGTTTTTGTTTGAAATTGTTATAAATTATCTTGAAAACCACAATATGTTGTGTTTTTATAATTTTATGGTCACAATATATGGCCATATCCGCTTCAGGGGCTTTCTTTCCGACTTATCCCCGTTATTCAACCAAAAAATTTTTGAATGACTCGGCAAATCGGGAAATGGCTCTACACTTAACCTATACAAGAATCACTGTTTAAAAAGAGGAGACACATCAATGTGCGCCGTTGCTGCCCATATGGCCGAAGAAGCCAAAAAATCCAATTCACCGCTCATGGTCGAGCGCCATGTTTACAAACCTTTTCTGTACCCATGGTGCTATGAGGCATGGTTGACGCAGCAGCGCATCCACTGGCTGCCCGAGGAAGTGCCTTTGGCGCAGGATGTTCATGACTGGAAGAAAACACTGACGCCGTCAGAAAAAAACCTGATGACACAGATCTTCCGCTTCTTCACGCAATCCGACGTGGAAGTGAATAACTGCTACATGAAGCACTACTCCCAAGTGTTCGGTCCTGTGGAAGTGCAGATGATGTTGGCCGCGTTCTCCAATATCGAAACTGTTCACATCGCCGCCTACTCCCACTTGCTGGATACGATCGGCATGCCGGAAGTCGAATACTCCGCGTTCCTTGATTACAAGGAAATGAAAGACAAGTTCGACTACATGCAGGATGTCTCCATGGAAAACCGCCGCGATGTGGCCAAAACCATGGCGATGTTCGGTGCCTTTACCGAAGGTCTGGCGCTGTTCGCGTCATTCGCGATTTTGATGAACTTCCCGCGCTTCAATAAAATGAAGGGTATGGGTCAGATCGTGACATGGTCTGTGCGTGATGAAACATTGCACTGTCTGTCGATGATCCGTTTGTTCAACACATTCATTGATGAAAACCAGGACATCTGGGATGACGAGTTGAAGCAGGAAATCACCGATTGCTGCAAAATTACAGTCGAGCATGAAGATGCGTTTATCGATCTGTGTTTCGAGCAAGGCGAGATTGAAGGTATGAAGCCCGAAGATGTGAAGCAGTACATCCGTTACATCGGCGACCGCCGCTTGCAGCAACTTAACCTTGAGCCGATTTACGGTGTCGAGAAAAACCCGCTGCCATGGATGGATGAGATGCTCAACGGTGCAGAGCACACGAACTTCTTCGAAAACCGTGCAACCGAATACTCCAAAGCCTCTACCGAAGGTAAGTGGGAAGAAGTATTCAGCGACGAGATTTTCTCCGGCAATTACGGCAAGAAAATCGGCGCGATGAATATCGCCGAGGAAATTGAAAAAGCCAAAGATGACGACAGCGGTGACATAATCGCCGCCGAGTAGAATTAAAAAAAGTTTACTGCGTATAAAAGCCGTACTCGTCCAGTGCGGCTTTTATTTTTAGTTGTGGTTAAAACGTTGAAAGGACTCGAATATCCTTCTTTACAGGCAGCGAATCCGTTGTAATTGAAGTTCAAGAAGTCGCCGAGTTTTCTGTTCTTTTAAGAGCACATTTCGGCGGCTTTTTCATTGCCTAACACGCTTGCCCGGGTGCGCCGAAAACCTGATCCAGGCCGCGCTTGTCCTGCTGGCTCATTCGAATGTAATTATTGGCTTCCATGCGCGCACCGTTCGCACCCGTTACATCCATGTTGGCTTTAAACGGATCCCGTTCGGGGTGGCGCGCATCAAAAACCCATGTTGTAACTTGCGGGTTCCGATTGCGGTCAAAGTGCATAATCGGCGCAAGGAAATAATTGGGTGTCTGGCCTTTGTAAAAATTTCTAAAGCCCTGCATAAAGCCGCGGGCGCCGGAAATATCATCCGGCGAAAGCTTTGAATCATTGGCCGGTTGTGTGTGCATCATACCGCCGACAGCCATGCCTTGCGGTTCCAGCGTGTGTCTGACAAACCCATTCAGCACATCATGATTAACGCTCACTAGATGTGAGGTCGCGTGGTGCGTCGGTACCGGTGACAAGACCGCGATATGATCGCCATTGCCGCCTTTTCGAACGCCTAGAAGCGCCATTTGCTCACCGTCCCGTTCGGGCAATGATTGACCTAAAGTTTCCATCATGCGGTCCATGGCAGCACGATCGATCGTTACCGTCATGTTTCTGCCAAAAGCAGCATCTGCCAATTTTTTGAAAACCATTAAATTCCCCGCAAAACAGGGCTTTAGTGTACTTCAAAGCTTTGTATTATGTCAATTTTCGACAGGTAGGGGTGACTGGGTGCGCAGGGCTTGCCATACATCGTCGTTCAAATACGTACATCCGCCCGGACCGCGATAATACCAGCTTTGTGCTTCATCGTTGTAAACAAAGAGGAATTCGTCTTCCTGACCCTCGCTTAACTTCGGGCCCCAGACACGTTTAAAGCTTGAAACACGCACGTTGATTTGCGTGCCTTTTAGCGTGTCATCACCTTTATAAACCTGCTGTATCTCGAACTTTACTGTCTGTTCGCGGTTGTTGGTCACATGCTCTTCGTCGGGGAACTCCTCGACTTCGAGAATGAGCGCTTTCGCAATCAGGTCACTGTCCTCGACGATTTGTGCGTAATCGGGTTCTGCGCAGCTTAGCGCCCATGCGGGTTTCGGTGATATTGAAATGCCCGTCACAAACAGGGCGATCATCAGGAGTGTTCTACACACTGCTCGTTGCCTTCACTTTAAAGCCTGCGTCTTTAAGCGTACCAACCAGTTCTTTGACGTGGTGACGGTCGCGGGCTTCGATAACGACTTCCAACTCGGCTTTTTTCAGTGAAACAGACTGCATCATACGTTGGTGGATGACCTCGACCACATTGGCGCCGCTTTCACCAATAATACGGGAGATATCGGAGAGTTGTCCCGGTGTATCATCAATTTCGAATGTCAGGCGCGTAATGCGACCATCGCGTACGAGTCCGCGCAGGATCAGCGTAGACAACAGACGGGAATCGATGTTACCGCCGCATACGACCAGACCGACTTTCTTGCCTTTGAACTGCTTCAAATGCTTCTTGATGACAGCCAAACCCGCACCCGGTGCGCCCTCGGCAACCAGCTTTTCGGAAGACAGGAGGTCGAAAACGGCGTCTTCAATCTCGGCTTCATTGGCTGATTCCACCTGATCGACGAGCTCTTCGATAATCTTCATGTTGGCTTCTGACGGGGCTTTCACGGCAATACCTTCCGCCAGCGTTGCGCCGCCTGTCGGGCCTGCGCGTTTTTCCTGGTTGGCTTTCACGGCATCGAACATCTCGGCCTGCGCCCCGATAATTTTGATCTCGGGCTTCATGCCTTTCAGGGCCGTCGCCACACCGGCAATCAAACCACCGCCGCCGATCGGAACAACAACCACATCCAGATCGGGCTGCTGTTCCAGCATTTCGATACCCAGCGTCCCTTGTCCGGCCGCGACGACTTCGTCATCAAACGGGTGAATGAAGGTCAGGCCTTCTTTTTCGGCTTTATCGAGTGTGAATTGCACGGAGTCGTCGAAATTGTCACCGTGCAGTACGACTTTGGCGCCGAAATCTTCCGTACGCTGGATTTTGTTGAACGGTGTGCCGTTGGGCATAACGATGGTCGAGGGAATACCCAGACGCGTCGCATGATACGCGACACCTTGCGCATGGTTACCCGCGCTACAGGCGATAACGCCCTTTTCCTTTTGTTCTTCGGTCAGCGTCAGCAGCTTGTTCAGCGCGCCACGGGCCTTGAAAGCATTGGTATGCTGTAAATTTTCGAGTTTCAGATACAGTTCAATACCCAGATGGAGGGATAATCTCGCCGCCTTCACACAGGGCGTGCGCATGGTCGCGCTTTCAATGGCTTTATGGGCTTCTTGTACGTCTTTGAATGTCAAAGTCATGGTTGAACTCTCGTCTTTTAAGCGCAACACAATAGAAGCCCGATGAAGCAAAGGCCAGCATTTTATACATGAAATCCTGAAAATTTCGGAAAATCCATGGCGGTGACGCTTTGGATTTGGTATATTAGGTTAACAGTTCGTACTTAAGGATTTCTCCTTGCATCAAACGACCATTCTTACTGCATTCTCCCCGTTCCGGCTGATATACAAGAGCCGACGCAATACCCCTCACTCCCATAAAAATCATTATACAATTTCAAGACGTACCGTTTTACTTTTCCCCTTAACCCCCACGGAAAGGACCTTTAGCTATGGCTAAAAAATCACGTAAAACCAAATCAAATAAAGAACATAACGTCGTCCACCCGCATTTCGAACATCAGGGACATGACTGGCATCCGCTGGATGATGACATTAACGGTCGTCGTGACAAAAAATACGTGAAGAACATTAAGCCGCGCTCCGACGGGCAGGCAGAATTGATGAAATCCATCGACGAGCATTCGCTCACGCTTGCGATCGGACCCGCCGGTACAGGTAAAACCTATCTTGCCATTTCAAAAGCCGCCGAGGCCTTGGAAAAAGGTGAAGTCGAGCGGATAATCCTCTCCCGCCCCGCAATGGAAGCCGGAGAATCCCTTGGTTATCTGCCCGGTGATTTACATGAGAAAATGGCCCCGTATCTGCGCCCCCTATACGATTCATTGGGTGACCGCATGGGCGGGAAAAAAGTACGCCAATATATCGAAGACGGTACGATTGAAATCGCACCTGTCGGCTTTATGCGCGGACGTACGCTCAACAACTCCTTCGTGGTTATCGACGAAGCCCAGAACTGTACATACGGACAGTTGAAGATGCTGTTGTCCCGTCTGGGCTGGCACTCCACCATGGTGGTTACGGGTGACCCCGAACAATCAGACTTGCTGGAGGGTATGTCCGGTCTTTCCGATATTGCCCGCCGTCTCGACGCGATTGAAAATATTGCTGTCTGTCGCCTGACAGACGGGGATATTGTCCGCCATCCTCTTGTCGCCGACATGCTCGGCGTTCTCTAAAAGACAAACGACTTCCTTTGTCGCTCCCCCAGAAAAGGCCGGTTCCGGTTTTCCGGAATCGGTCTTTTTTAGTGCCCGTACGCCGCCCAAAACTGCCCTAAAACCCTTATAAACAGCGGGTTTACCAAATATTAACCTGCACACGGCATATTAGTAGGGCATGCACAAAAGGGCTTAATTAAAAAATGCATACAGAAACCTATAATTCAAATACAACCGGAACCAACGTACCGACACATGATCACAGTATCTATGTCGTGACGGCCGAAATGGGTGCGGAGGGTGCTCCCGCCTATCATTATCTGTCATTTCGCGACCAATCGGGCGAAACCAAAGTACAGATGAAGGGCCTTGCAGTACAACGTCCGCACAGCGAGATCAAAGCGCTTCGCGGTGTTATGGCTCCGGCTGATCAGAACCGTGTTCCCGTTGATCACTTCACAGTGGTACAGGAAGTCGAAATCTTCCGCGGACCGGTTAAAGAATATCTTCGTAAAATGGCTATGGCCGTTGAAGTTCTGCATTTTATCAATGCACAGAATCTGAATTACATCCCGGAGGATCAAAACGGCGACTCGCCTAATTCAATCGCGCACACGCTGGTGAAAGCAATGGGGCTGGAATTTCCGGCTGAATCATCCGCTTTCTGGGCACCTGGCTATGAACGTGTGCTGTTACCTAAGAACTGGAGATCAAAGTATGACGCTTGAGATGGACGCAGAAACAACAGCTTTCGTGAATGAAATTGCCGCCGCACCGACAATCGGTTCGCTGGACCTTAGCCAAGAGGTCGTTTTGGGTAATTTCTCAGATCGTGATGTTGTGGATCTATCGGGTTCAGACGCACATGCATCGGCAGAGCACGTGGTGCAGCCGCCGATTTTCGAAGCTTAAATCTTTAAAAACCGAGTTCTTGAACGCGAGGAACGCTGTCACGGCGTTGTTCGCTCGTGCGTCTGGTGAAATCTTTACCATCCAGCACAGCCGCTTCGCTTTCCTCTTTTAACTCTTCATCAGATGTGTAACCGAAATCCTTGCGCACTTCGTCAACGGGATTAAGAGCGGATTCGTCACGCGCTTTCAGCTGGGTGTTTCCGGTCGGTGATACGCGCTTTTCAATAACTGTTTCTGCGGGTGCAGGCGCAGAGCCGTAATCAGCGGTTCTGTCATCCGCAGAGGCGGAAAGCGGCGCTGTCAGAGCGAAAACGGGTAAGCAGAGTGCGAATGTCAAAACTCTCATGGTTCATCCTTGGTTGGGTTGCGTATAGAACTAATGTAGTCCGCCGACAGCGGTTGGTCGAGAAGATAATTCATTTAACGGCGAATTGAGGACATGATCTATCACTGGACAGGGCGATGAATGAGCCTATGTTTAAAGTATTCATTGCACATGAAAAAGGAGATCAGAAATGACAGTATTGGCAACCGAACAAGCCGCCGCCACCGCAGGCCGCGAAGGACAGGCGACATCAGAAGACGGTAAAATCAACCTGAAGCTTTCCCCGCCGGGATCGGACGGTCCGGGCACGAATCCGGAGCAATTATTTGCAGCCGGCTACGCTGCCTGTTTCGGTCAGGCGATTAAAGCGATGGCCAAAGAACATGACATTGCGATCGATGCCGATGCGTTGAAAGTCGATGCGACCGTACGTTTGAACAAAGGTGATGACGGCGGATTTTACATCGATGTTTCTCTGGATGCGCATGTCGCAGGTGCAGAGCAAGCCGATGCGGAAACGCTGGTCGAAAAAGCGCATGAAATTTGCCCCTATTCCAAAGCAACGCGCGGCAATGTCGAAGTCAGCTTACAGGCCAACGGCAACGCGTTGAAGGCTGCGGCCTAACACATCGAAATTTTATGTTCCGGTGGAATTCCCTCGTCAAAGGTGGTCAAAACACCTTTGGCGATTATCGGCGTCATGGTTCTGGTCGTGCGCTGATCAGCCGCCATAGTCAGCAAACGTTCACGAATGGCGGATTTCACAGGGTCCTGTAAAACATTCAGATCATCCGCTTCCAAAGGTTCATAATCATCAAATCCACTGAAAATCTGGTTGATCACTCTGGATACAGACGCTCTCGCGGGGGCGTGCATGGCCAGCTTGTCATCGGCGCTCAGCGTGGACCATTTCGGATTTCCATGACCATTCTCCCTCGCCAGAACGCGGCGCGTACCGTCTATCCAGCGGCTTTTCAATCTTTGTGACAGCATTTTTCATACCCTTTTTTGAGGGGGCGACCTTACTCAATATGAAAACTGTGCGTCAATCATGAGATGTGCTGCGGGCGCGAAAAGCGAGGGCGTTTATAAGCCTACATCACCATCATCGGGATCGTCGCGACCAGCAAAACC
>JAESRE010000050.1 GCA_016764775.1 Alphaproteobacteria bacterium | reverse complement strand
TAGTCAAAATGTGCGCTCCCGGACCACTTTTCAAGCGCCCCGCCACTTGAGCGCAACTTTCGCTGTGCTCTGTCCCGCTACTTTGTGCACCTTCGGCGCCCCCCCACCTTTAGGAGCGATGCACCGCAGTCACGCGATCAATACAGACAACTATATCATGCACAAATTCAGAGCGTAATCTATGTGGAAGCGAATTCAGGACGAGATTTCCAGAAATTTTCACTCCGATGTCGATCCGAACGAGATCATAGACATTCGCGAGCACGAGGATAAAGAGTTCCTTGAAAACAGCAAGGAAGCTCTTGAGAACCTTGAGATTATCCGCATGGCGAAACTCAAGGTTTTCGAATTCAGGAAGAAAATCGGCATCCCGACCGCAATGATTGCCACACCGGTATGCGGCTATATCGATTACTGGCTGCTCATGCTGCAAAGAGGCAGCGACGATGGCGGGGCCGGCGTAACATTCCTCGTTTTGGGCGGGCTGTATTGGTGGGTGACGCAACCACGCCGTCAATACCGTAAAGCTTATAAGGAGGAAATCCTCCCCCGACTGGCGAAACTTTTCGGCGACTTCACATACAGCCTGACGGCTCAAATCGACATGATTAAAATGATGCCGTCTAAAATCGTACCGCATCATGACAAATATAAATCCGAAGATTACTTCGCCGGAAGCTACAAAGGCGTAGACATCGAGTTTTCTGAAATCAACTTGCAAGAAAGGCGAAGAAGCGGAAAACGCACACGATACGTCACTGTTTTCAAAGGCTTAGGCGTTTTGCTTCACGTAAAAAACAAAGATTTTTATGGCCACACCATCATTGACCGTAACAAAAGCAAGATATCTGAATGGTTTAAACAAAGAACATCAAGTCTCGAACGCGCCGAAATGGTCGATCCTGAATTCGAAGCCATCTTCGATGCCTACACCAATGATCAGGTCGAGGCCCGCTATCTCATCGATCCGGTTATGATCGAAAACCTCAAAGGGCTGTATCAGGAATATGACGGCGAAAAAATGGCCGCCGCCTTTTACAAAAACAGAATGCTGATCCTCATTGCCAGCAAGAAAAATCATTTTGAGCCTGCAAACATCTACACCCCCGCGACCAGCCCCGCGAGCATTCTCAAGATGAAACACGAAATACACCAGATACTCTCTATCATCGACAAACTCTCGCTCTATGACCCGAGAGAAGTTCACCGCTTGCATCAACAGGATGGTCAAGCAGACACAGATGCGGCATAATCTTTTTCAGGAACCATAAAGGGGAAATCAAATGGAATTCATAGGTTTTTTAGTCATCATCCTGCTGCTGGCCGGCTGGTTTATCATGATTTACAACAACCTGATCGCACTTCGCGAGAAACGTAAGCAGGCCTTTTCCGACGTCGACGTACAATTGAAACAACGTTACGACCTCATCCCGCAACTAGTAGAGACTGTCAAAGGCTATATGAGCCATGAAAAAGAAGTGCTGGAGAATGTTACGGCCGCACGTACCGGCGTAAAAAATTCAGGTGACAGCGTCGCCGAAAGAGCAAAAGCGGAAAGCGCCCTTTCCGGTGCCATGATGAACCTGTTTGCCGTCGCCGAAGCCTACCCTGACCTGAAAGCGAATGAAAACTTCCAGCATTTGATGGATGAACTGTCAGACATCGAAGACAAGATCGCCGCCGCGCGCCGCTTCTTCAACAGCGCAACACAGAAGCTCAACGTGGCCGCCCAGCAATTCCCCGCAGTCATCGTCGCCAACATGTTCGGCTTCACAACCGAAGACTTTTTCGAGGTCGAACCTGCAATGGCCAAAGCCATGGCAGAACCACCCGAAGTCAAATTCGGCAGCTAATACCGCTCAATATTACGGATTTGGAATTAGGCCGCCTTCGAAGCGGCCTCTTCTTTTGTGATTTTCTCGATGCCACCCATGTAAGGCTTCAGCACTTCTGGGATGAAGATACCGCCATCTGCCGGATCATAGTAGTTTTCCATGACCGCGATCAGCGCACGCCCGACAGCCACACCCGAACCGTTCAACGTGTGAACGAAGCGTGTCTGCTTCTCACCCTTCGGACGGGTCCGCGCATTCATGCGGCGCGCTTGGAAGTCCCAGCAGTTGGAACAGCTTGAAATCTCGCGGTAACGCTCCTGTCCCGGCAACCAGACTTCGATGTCATAGGTCTTACGCGCACCAAAGCCCGTATCACCGCTACACAGAACAACCGTCCGGAACGGCAGTTCCAGCTTTTTCAAGACAGTCTCGGCACACCCAAGCATACGCTCATGCTCCGCTTCACTCTCTTCGGGTGCAGTCACACTGACCAGCTCGACTTTGTAGAACTGGTGCTGGCGGATCATCCCGCGTGTGTCTTTACCCGCTGCACCCGCTTCCTGTCGGAAACACGGCGTAAACGCTGTATACCGACGCGGCAGATATTCTTCATCCACAATTTCACCTGAAACAATATTCGTCAGCGGCACTTCGGATGTCGGCAACAACCAGTCATCGCGGGTCGTGCGGAACTGGTCTTCGGCAAATTTGGGCAACTGCCCCGTACCGAACATCGCATCGTCCTTAATCATCAATGGCGGTGATACCTCGGTGTAGCCGTGCTCCTGCGTATGGACATCCAGAAAGAACATCCCTAACGCACGTTCCAACCGTGCCAAACCACCGCTCAACAACGTAAAGCGACTGCCTGACATCTTGGCGGCCGTTTCCGCATCCATCATGCCCAGCGCTTCGCCGATTTCATAATGCTCTGGCGTTTTATCACCTTTCGGCTCGCCCCAACTATGAACCTCGACATTCTCGTCCTCATCCGCACCATCCGGCACGTCATCGGCCATAATGTTCGGCAAGCCCGCCAAATGCTGGTTCAGGGAATTAGCAATCGTGCGCTCACGTTCTTCCAGCTCGCCCATTTTCTCTTTCAACACTGCGACGGCATCCATTGCTTCCTGCGCATCACCACCGGCTTTTTTGATCTCGCCGATCTTCTTTGATGCCTCGTTACGCTCGGCCTGCAGAGTCTGCAATTCCGTCTGCACTTCACGGCGTTCTGCATCCATTTGTAACAAGGACGAGCTTTGCGGCTGCTTCCCACGGCGTTTCATCGCCGCGTCAAAGGCTTCAGGATTTTCGCGAATGTATTTAATATCGTGCATGACTTCTGTCTCTAGTTAGTGTTGAGCTATATTAACCATGTGTCAGCTAGGGCTGTAAATGCCCGATAAAGTATGATTTAAAGAAATAATGAGCGTATTCAGTATTGAAAAGCCCGAAAATCAGTTGCCAGTGGTGTTTGACTCACCCCATAGCGGCACGGATTACCCCGATGATTTCGGCTATGCCTGTGATTTCAATATCCTGAAAACTGCCGAAGACCAACACGTCGAAGAGCTTTTTGAAAACGCGCCCGCATACGGCATTTCCTTTTTACATGCGCATTTCCCACGCAGCTACATCGACCCCAACCGCGCCGCCGATGATATAGACCCCCAGCTTTTGAACGAAGAATGGTCAGGTCCGCATTCAATAAACCCCAGCCCGCGCTCCCATGCCGGCATCGGTTTAATCCGCCGTTTGGTCAAACCGGGTCTGCCTGTATATGACCGCGCCCTGACATCCGAAGAAATCGTCCAGCGTATCGAGAAATACTACCGCCCCTATCACTCTGCCCTTGAAGAGTTGATGCAGGACGCCCACTATAATTTCGGACAGGTCTGGCACATTAACTGTCACTCCATGCCGACCGCCAGCGCTTACCCGAAACGATCAATCGGCCTGATCGGCACACGACCTAAACCTGTCGACTTCGTACTTGGTGACCGTGACGGCACGACCTGCGACCGTGAATTCACCTCGGCCCTTCGGCACTTTATACGTGGCCTTGGCTACAGCGTTTCCACGAACGATCCATTCAAAGGCGTGGAGCTGGTCGATAAATTCTCCGCCCCGACAAAGGGCTACCACTCCCTCCAGCTAGAGATTAACAAGTCTCTCTATATGTCTGAAAAAACGGGCAAAAAGCTCGGTCACTTCGACGAATTCAAAAAGCACATCGATCAAATCTCCGCCTTCTGCGCCGACTTTGTCGAAAGCCGCCTCGTCGATCTCGCCGCCGATTAATTAATGTTTCGATTGCCACCACAGCCCGGCCAAAAACAAACCCTTGGCCCGCGGTAAAATCAAATACACGCACAAAAACGAAATCAGCAAAACTATGCTTGTTTCGATCCATTCCGCAAAAACCTCGTAACGCGCAAATTCGACAATCAAGGGCACAACAATATGCCCGGTGATAAAGATCGTAAGCCACGGCGGCGCATCATCGGCACGCAACTGTGACAAATCCTCATGACATTCACTGCATTCCGTATTCTGCGAGATGTAGATTCTAAACAGCTTACCCACGCCGCATCTGGGGCAACGTCCTTTAACACCGCGCCACAGCGCGATTTTCTGATCTTGCGGCTCTATTACACGCTCATCCATTAAAAACACCCTCGAATTCCCGTTGTAAAACTTCGTCCAGCTCATCCGCACCGACCTCTATGCCGAGGTCATGCAAGCTGGTCACACCGTGCTCGGAAATACCACACGGGACAATCCCGCCAAAATGCGAAAGGTCGGGGTTAATGTTGATCGCAATACCGTGCAACGTAATCCAGTGCCGCACACGCACACCAATGGCAGCTATCTTCTTCTCCGAACCATCGGGCATAACAACCCAGATACCGACACGTCCGCAACGCCGCTCGCCCTTAATGTCAAAATGCGCCAACGTGCGAACAATCCACTCTTCCAGATTCCAGACATATTTCTTGATATCAGGTGCACCCTCACGCTCTTTAAGATCGAGCATGACATAGGCCACGCGTTGCCCCGGCCCGTGATAGGTATACTGCCCCCCACGCCCCGCATCATAAACGGGAAACTCGGCATTCAACAAATCCGTGTCCTTCGCGCTTGTACCCGCCGTATAGAGAGACGGATGCTCCAGCAACCACACGCACTCCTCCCCGCCATGTTTATGAATAGCGGCCACCCGCTCATCCATAAAGGACAAGGCGTCTTCATATGCGACTGGTTTTTCTGAAACTTTCCATTCCATTGCGCTTACATAAACGAAGAACGGCGATTTTTGAAGTCACACTGTAAAAAGAAAATTTTGATTGCCATGTTATCCCTTACGATGCTATCACTCCTCAGTCTTTTTCCGCGGCCGTGGCGGAATTGGTAGACGCGCAGCGTTGAGGTCGCTGTGGGAGTTAAATCCCGTGGAGGTTCAAGTCCTCTCGGCCGCACCATTTTTCTTGAAAACATATCCCCCTACTAATTTTGCATTGCACCACAACAACCGCTTGCATCCCGCAGTTTAATTGGCTATCGAGATGCTTCATTAAACTTACGCGAGATTTATAACTTCTTAGAACGGTACGAAAAATTATGAGCAAGAAATCGAAAAACAGCAAAGAAGCCCTTTGGAAAGATGCGCTGGATTACCACCGTTTCCCCGAACCGGGTAAAGTAGCGTTAAAGCCGACAACCGCACTGGCAACCCAACGTGACCTTGCTCTTGCGTACTCCCCCGGCGTGGCCGCACCGTGCGAAGAAATCGAAAAAGACCCGCTTACGGCCTACGACTACACCGCCAAAGGTAACCTAGTTGCCGTAATTTCCGACGGTACTGCCGTCCTCGGTCTGGGCAATATCGGGGCACTGGCCTCCAAGCCTGTGATGGAAGGAAAATCCGTTCTGTTCAAAAAATTCGCCAACATCGACTCCGTTGATGTTGAAGTCGACATGAACACACAACTTGGCGAAGACGCCGCCCGCGAAGAATACATCGAACGTTTCGTAGATATCGTTGCGTCTCTGGAACCGACATATGGCGGTATCAACCTTGAAGACATCAAGGCTCCTGAATGTTTCGAAATTGAAAAACGCCTGAAAGAGCGCATGAACATTCCCGTTTTCCATGACGACCAACATGGTACGGCGATTATTGTGACTGCAGCATTCAAGAACTGGTTAGAAATTACAGGCCGCGACCCATCAAAGTTGCGGCTTGTTGCTTCCGGGGCCGGTGCGTCCGCGATCTCATGCCTGAACCAGATGATGAGTCAGGGCCTGAAACGCGAAAACATCATCGTCTGTGACCGTGCGGGCGTTGTTTATAAAGGCCGCAACGAGAGCATGGACCCGCAGAAAGAGAAATTTGCGGTCGACACAGAGCTGCGCACGATTGAAGAAGCCCTCGAAGGTGCAGACATCTTCCTCGGCCTTTCCGCCGCAGGCGCCGTTAAGAAAGAATGGGTCAAGAAAATGGCCGACGCGCCATTGATGCTGACGCTGGCCAACCCGACACCGGAAATCATGCCGGAAGAAACACGCGAAGCGAAACCGGACGCCATCATCTGTACCGGCCGCTCCGACTACCAGAATCAGGTAAACAACGTACTCTGCTTCCCGTTCATCTTCCGTGGCGCGCTGGATGTTGGCGCAACCAAGATTAACGAGGAAATGAAAGAAGCCTGTGTTGAGGCCATCGCCCAACTGGCACGTAAGGAAGTCGCCGCGGAAGTGGCGAGCGTGTACAGCGACGAAAACCTTGAATTCGGACCGGACTACCTGATCCCGAAACCATTCGACCCACGCCTGATCGTTGATATTCCGATCGCCGTGGCCAAAGCCGCCATGGAAACAGGCGTAGCAACACGCCCGATCAAGGACTTCAAAGCATACGAACACAAGCTGATGCAGTTCTTCATCCGCACACAGCTTATCATGCGTCCGATCTACAACCGCGCAATGGAAAACCCGAAACGTGTTGTCTACTGCGAAGGCGAGGAAGAACACGTATTGCAGGCCATCCAGATCGCACTCGACGAAGGCATCGTCAAACCGATCGTCATCGGTCGTGAAAAAGTCGTCACCACACGCGCCAAGAAAATGGGCTTGCGTCTGGAAATCGGCAAAAACATCGAAATCGTCGATCCCGAAAACGACAACCGCTACCGCGAATACTGGGAACATTACCACCAGATCATGGAACGTCGCGGCGTTACGCCGTCAATGGCGCGCAACGCTTTGCGTTCCAATACGACCATCATCGGTGCGATGATGGTTCACCGTGGTGAAGCCGACTCCCTGATTTGCGGTACTGTCGGCTTGTACCGTGACCACCTGAAACACGTGATCGACATTATCGGCCTGAAACCGGGTGTTGAAACACCGGCAGCCATGAACGCGCTACTGAACGCACGTGGTACATACTTCTTCTGCGATACACAGATCAATCCGGACCCAAGCATTGCTGAAATCTCGGAAATGACATTGCTGGCCGCCGAAGAAGTATCCCGCATCGGTATTAAACCGAAAGTGGCCCTGCTCTCCCACTCCAACTTTGGTTCGAACGACAGCGAAGTTGCCTTTAAAATGCGCGCCGCGTATCAGGACATCCGTCGCCGCGATCCTCAATTGGAAATCGATGGTGAAATGCACGCCGATGCCGCTTTGTCTGAGAAAATCAGAAAAGGCGCCATGCCGAATTCCACACTGGAAGGTCAGGCCAACTTGTTCATCATGCCGAATGTCGAAGCCGCGAATATCGCCTTCAACATGACGAAAATCTTCTCTGACGGAATCAGCATCGGGCCGATTCTTCTGGGAGCCGCACAACCTGTACACATTCTGACACCGTCCGTATCTTCACGCGGTATTGTGAATGTAACCTCGCTGGCCACAGTGGGTGCACAGGTTTTCGACGAACAAAACGAAGACCGCAAACCCGCCGCTTTGAAAAGCGTTTCAAAATAATTTGAAGCACGATTCATTAAAGGCTTGATCTTATAGCCCCTTTTCGGGGATGGTATGGCACGTCGAAACATCAGCGCGCGAACCTGATTATCCTTAAACAAGGTCTATAAGAATGGTCGAAGAAGCCAAAAAGATAAACGAGCAGGACCAAGCCGAGGACGTCACTTTTACCCTGAGTGACGATGAGATCCGCACGGCTTTGGACGCGCTCCGCGTCGAGGATTCCGACACTGTTATCTCCGTTCTGGATGAACTCAGCCCCGCTGATACTGCGGACCTGATCGCGAAGGTAAACCCCGAAGACCGTGCTGAAATCGTTCAGATGTACAGCCAGTGCCTGAGCGCGGAAACATTCAACGAAATGGACCCCGAACTCAGCCGTTCCATCCTTGACGGTATGGACGCCAGCGAGGTCGCAGCACTCATCTCCGCATTGGAAAGCGATGATGCACTGGAGCTGATCGAACCGCTGGACGAAGCCAAACAACAGGAAATCATCCATAAGCTTTCGGCAAAAACCCGTCTGGCTCTGGAAGAAGGTCTGAGCTTCCCCGAAGACTCCGCCGGTCGTTTGATGCAGCGTGAAGTCGTGGCCGTTCCGCAATTCTGGACAGTCGGCAAAACCATTGATTACCTGCGCGCCGCCGCCAGCGACCTGCCCGAAGATTTCTTTGACGTCTTTGTCATTGATCCGGGCTATCACGTGCGCGGCCAAATCCCGCTAAACCGCCTGATCCGCTGCAAACGTTCGGAGAAAATCGAAAATCTCTCGGTCGAAGCCGCAACTACCATTCCTTCTGACATGGACCAGGAAGAAGTCGCCCACCTGTTCCGTCGTGACAACATCGTATCCGCCCCCGTGGTCGACCCTGACAACCGCCTGCTTGGTGTTATCACCATTGACGATATCGTTGACGTTATTGACGAAGAGGCACAGGAAGACATCCTGAAACTTGCCGGTGTGGACCAAGGGGACTTGTACCGCGCCGTATGGTCAACCACAGGCACGCGCTTCCGCTGGTTGTTCGTCAATTTACTGACCGCCATTCTGGCGTCCTTCATCATCTCGTTCTTTGACGCCACGATCGAACAGATCGTCGCCCTCGCCGTCCTTATGCCCATCGTGGCCTCCATGGGCGGTAATGCGGGCACACAGGCCCTGACCGTTGCCGTGCGTGCGCTTGCCACCAAAGAACTTTCGGGCGCAAACACCGCGCGGATTATATGGAAGGAAACCCTCGTCGGCTCATTGAACGGCATGGCTTTCGCTGTCATCACCGGCATCATCACAGCCTTCTGGTTTTCCAGCACCATGCTCGGAGTCGTCATCGCAATGGCGATGATTATCAACCTTTTCGTCGCCGGGTTGTTCGGCGCCGCAATCCCTGTCATTCTAGACCGCAGCGGCGCTGACCCTGCCGTTGCATCAACCGTTTTCCTGACAACCGTGACCGATGTGGTCGGCTTTTTTGCATTTTTAGGATTAGCCGCTATATTGCTCCTCTAGGATGGAAATAGAGAAAAACACGAAACCACTTATATGTCAGCATCCAAGCTTGTTAAACCTCATGTGGAGTTTAAGGACAGTTACCTTAACGCTCTGGACGAATTCCATGCCGAGGGGCGTTACCAGTTCCTTGACCGCGATGAAATCGCAAAAGATTTCGGGAAATTCGTGGACGACCTCAATGAAGGCCGCCGCCACCTGCATAAGCCCTATGCGGACTGGGTAGAGCCCGTCCCCGAAACCATTCTCTGGCTGGTTAAGGAAGACCGCTATATCGGGACATTCAACATCCGCCACCGCCTGAACTGGCACCTTGAAAAATGGGGCGGTCACATCAATTTCGTTATCCGCCCGAGCATGCGCGGCAAAGGCTTCGGCAAAAAAATCCTGCAAAAAGGCATGCCCTATATCTGCTATCTAGGTATCGACCGCGCATTGGTCACCGTTTCTCCGAAAAACGCAGGCGCGATTAAAATCATCGAATTTTGCGGCGGAAAGATGGAAGACGAAACCACGGCCACGGACAAATTTCCCGCACGCAGACGGTACTGGCTGGACTGTTCATAATGCTTGAAAACCCGCCGATTATGCTTATAAAGGCGTATGGCCAAAAAGACCTCTAAAAAGAAAACGAAAAAAAGCGCCCGCTCAAAGACCCAAAAGCGTTCAGTTTTGGGCTTTTTGTTTAAGTGGGCGTTTGTTGCAGGTCTGTGGGCAGGCATCATCCTTGCGGGCGTCTTCGCCTATTATGCGCAGGAACTGCCCGACATCACGAAAGAAGCCAGTTTCGAGCGCAAGCGCGCCATCATTATTCAAGACCGCAACGGCGATGTCATCGCCCGTTACGGCGAAATCATCGGCAACAAAGTCAGCGTAGAAGAACTACCGCCCTATCTGGTGCAGGCCGTGCTATCCATCGAAGACCGCCGCTTTTACCATCACTTCGGTCTGGACCCGCTCGGGCTTGCGCGTGCAATGTTCGTCAATGTCCGCGAAGGCCGCGTGGCACAAGGCGGTTCGACCATTACACAACAGCTGGCAAAGAACCTCTTCCTCTCACAGGAACGCACCCTGAAACGTAAAATTCAGGAAGCCATGCTCGCCATCTGGCTTGAATACGAACTGACAAAGGACGAAATCCTCAGCGCCTATCTCAACCGCGTCTATCTCGGCTCGGGTGTTTACGGCGTAGATGCCGCCGCACGCACATACTTTAAAACAGGCGTCGAAAACCTGTCCTTGAGAGAATGCGCAACATTGGCGGGCCTGCTAAAAGCACCATCCCGCTACTCCCCTTTAAGCAATCCGGGGCTATCCAAACAACGCACCCAAGTCGTACTGAACTCCATGGTCGATGCGGGCTACATCACCGAAGCCCAAGCTAAAGGCGAGTCAGGCATACCGCCGAAACCGACCGAAAAGCCGACCGACGAACTGGCTGACCGCTACTACACGGACTGGATCGTCGACTCCCTCGACGACCTGATCGGTACACCGAGCGAAGATCTGATCATCAAAACCACAATGGATTCCCGCATCCAGAAATACATGCAGGATGAAGTTGCCGCATCTATCGAACAAAACGGCCCCGAGCATAATTTCACACAAGGCGCTATGGTTGTCATGCGCCCCAACGGTGAAGTTCTCGGCATCATCGGCGGACGCAACTATTCAGCCAGCCAGTTCAACCGCGCGACACAAGCCTTACGCCCACCCGGCTCGGCGTTCAAACCGTTCGTATATCTGGCCGCCCTCGAATATGGCTGGCATCCACAGCACCTGATTATGGATGAGCCGATCACGACAGGACGTTACCGCCCGAAAAATTTCGGCCACAAATATTACGGTGAAGTCACGCTGGAAGAAGCCCTTACACTGTCACTGAACACGGTATCCTACCAGTTGATCAAAGATGTCGGCCCCGATGCGGTTATCGACGCCGCCCGCCGCGCAGGCATCAAATCCGAACTCGCCCCCGACCTTTCATTGGGCTTGGGCAGCAGCGGCATAACCCTGCTGGAGATGGCCAGCGCCTACAGCACACTGGCCAATGACGGCGTGCATATCGAACCCTACGGCATCCTCGAAATCCGCTCCAAAGACACGGACGAGCTCTATTACAAACGTCCACCCAGAGGCCACGCACGCAAAGTGTTCTCTTCCCGCGACATTCAAAACCTGTCCTCCATGATGAACAGCGTCATCAAATACGGTACGGGACGCGGCGCCGACTTCGGACGCCCCGCCGCCGGTAAAACAGGAACATCACAAGACAGCCGTGACGCCTTGTTCATGGGCTACACACGGGAACTGGTCGGTGTTGTATGGATTGGAAATGACGATAACAGCTCGATGCGCGGTGTCACGGGCGGAAGCTTCCCCGCGCGCATATGGCGCGATGTCATGGGACGGTCAAGCGGCCTCTACGGCCCCGCAAACAACTACAGCTTCCAGCCAACGGGAAGCTTCGATAATCTGCTGAATTCTATCTTCACCTTCAGAGGCGGACCAAGAGACGCAGAACGTGTTGAATGGGAAACTGATAATCCGGAACGCCGCATTCGCGATATACAGCCTTCAGTCGGAGAAGACCCTGTCGAACTGCGACGTGGGCAGCAACGCACGATTGGCGAAAGCGTGCGCTACAACGATTAAATATTATACGTAGGCATCCTCTGCCACGAGTGGGAAGTCTCCCTTAAAGGCCGCGAAACGGTCTTCACCGATACGATCCCAGAAAGATTTAAGATCAAACATCGCTGCGGACGGTCCGCCGATATCCCAACCATTGCGCATCAACGCACGGTCGGCAAATTTAAGGTAATCTGCGGGAAATGCCATGCGCGGTGCACGTAACCCCATCTCGACCAGCGCCTTGGCAATATGCGCATCACTATAATCCAGCATATCCGCTGTAAACTGTATGGCCGAAAGCACTTTGATTTCTGTGCGGGAATTCGGGACATGCCGCAAATGACGCATGAACCGTGCATAAATTTCCAGCTCAGCCTCTTGTTCCTTTTGCGGTGGTAAAGGCAAAATGGTTTGGTCTTCCGTTGCGTGGCGAGAAGTATGTGTTGGTACGATCTGTGTCATTTTAAAGCCCTCCCGGCTTGTTATTTAATGATCTAACGCCTGTGAAAAAATTTGGTTCAACGACGCTATATCTCAACAATCGATTGAAAAGCTTAATGGTTCCTTAAAATTTGCCAATCACCCCGAAAACCCGCAGAAACCCTTGTGGATAAGGATATAAAAATTTTTAAAAAGGAGATTTTTGGTTAGAATCGGCTAAAGAATCCGACTCGGATTCTGCCTTCAACAATCAACGAGTTTTGAGTCGAAACAGAGAAAAACAAAGCTTTAGAATTTGTCGGCGAAAATGCGTTTTCTTGAGCATTGAAGCGGAGCGTATTTCGTCGATACGTGAGCATCAACGCGCAAAGAAAGCGCATTTGCAGCCCCAAATTATGAAGCTTATTTGGGGATTCCCGAAACAGCGAGTGCGTCGGCACGCTCGTTCTCGGGATGACCGTCATGCCCCTTCACCCAGTGAAATGTGATCGTATGTTCACTGACCAGCGCATCGATTTCCTGCCAGAGATCGACATTCTTCACGGGCTTTTTTGCGGCCGTCTTCCATCCTCTGGCCTTCCAACCCTCGATCCATTCGGTAATACCGTGCATCACATATTTACTGTCGGTATAGAGCTCGATCTGCGGCTTCCCTTTAATCGCTTCCAGCGCTTTTATAACCGCCATCATCTCCATACGGTTGTTCGTCGTCTCGGCCTCGCCGCCGTTCAATTCCTTTTCATGACCATTCCAGCGCAACAATGCACCCCACCCTCCCGGTCCGGGGTTTCCGCTGCACGCGCCGTCCGTATAGATTTCAACAATTCTAGTCATCGGTATTGATTAACAACCTCGAGGAATTCGTCCGTGTTCTGCACATCTGTCAATGCAGATGACGGCACGGTATAGCCATATTGATCGGCCAGCTTTTTATATTTCGGTAAACGCTGCTCGAACAGCTTCGGAAACACCCAGCGTGAAAATGTGTCGGGATCAATCTCCTGATCACTGCTCAAACCGTGCTCCGCCATAAAACCGTCATACCAACTCATGAATTTCGAGGGCGGAAAAAATAATGGCTTGGGATGTTTCTGCGCACGCTCGACCACTTCCTGCGCATGTTCGGGGCTAGATTCGATGTAACACACTTCCGAAATCTCTCCGACGCTTTCTAAAACGACCTCATCCTCGATCTCGCAAAAACTGCCCGTGGAATCATGTATGAAATTTTCAAACCCCTGTGAAGCCGCACGGTCGATATGCCGATCCAGAAACAATAAAGAGCGGCACTCCGCATGGTAATAGGATGACTGGCGCTTCCTGAATTCCTTAAGCGGCAACCCGCCTTTATCCCTGTTGCCCAAACGCCCGACCAGCTTCGCCAACGCATCCAGAATTTCGTCCTCGGTCATATCCTTATTACCGATCAAATCCGCGCCGATATTCTCGTCACAGGAATAGCGATACCATCCCCATTTGGCCAACTGCTGCGACATATAGGATTTGCCCACACCTGACATGCCGATAAATGTAATGACGTTTTTCATGCTGTCTTTTTTTCTGCTTCTTCCAGAATTTTCGGAATTTTGAAATGCACGTTCTCTTGTGTAATGGCTATCTCTTTAATCGTCACGTCATACCGTTCTTTCGCAGCCATGATCACCTCATCGACCAGAACTTCGGGCGCACTCGCCCCCGCCGTGATACCCAGCGCTTTTACCCCGTCCATCCAGCTCCAGTCAATATCCGCTGCGCGTTGTACCAACATGGATTTCTCGCATCCGTGCAAGGCCGCAACCTCAACCAGTCTGTTGGAGTTCGATGAATTCGGCGCACCGATGACAATCACCGCATCACTTTCGGGCGCAATCGCCTTCACCGCTGCTTGGCGGTTTGTGGTCGCGTAACAAATATCTTCCTTATGCGGCGCGACAACATTCGGGAAACGTTCCTGCAACGCTTCAACAATCGCCGCCGTGTCATCAACGGATAATGTTGTCTGTGTGCAGAACGCCAGTTCGTCGGGGTTATCAACCTCGAGGCTTGCGACATCATCAACTGTCTCAACCAGCAGCACCGCACCGTCGGGCAACTGCCCCATCGTCCCGATCACCTCGGGGTGACCCGCATGACCGATCAGCACAACCTGCTGCCCGTTCTTGTGATGGCGTTCAGCCTCGCGGTGAACCTTACTCACCAGCGGACATGTCGCATCAACATAAAACATCTCGCGGCTGGCCGCATTGGCAGGCACGGATTTCGGAACACCGTGTGCGGAGAATATGACGGGGCGTTTATCATCGCCTTCGTCCTCTGGAATCTCATCCAGCTCCTCGACAAACACCGCCCCTTTGTCACGCAAAGAATCCACCACATATTTGTTATGCACGATTTCATGCCGCACATAGACCGGCGCACCATATTTCTCCAGCGCCATCTCGACAATCTGGATCGCACGGTCCACCCCCGCGCAAAATCCGCGCGGCGCCGCTAACAATATGGTGAGTGGTTCTTTAGTCATTTGTTTCTTCTAAAATACTTTTATCAATAGGCCTCAATGTGCCTGCGTGAATGTAGTAATCATTTTTGTAAGCCTCTTTGATATACTCCTCTTCAATTTGGCTTATATCTGCCTTTTTGCCACAAACAGCATATAACTGCCCCTCTTTAAACAAGCTCTTTATCGGAATAACTTCTTGGCCTGTATAGGCCCTTGTAATAGCACGAATTCGTTTATTCTCTTCACCGTCTAATAATTCGAACCAGACATAAATTGCGCTTGTTCTAAGAAACTTTTTCCATTCTTTATAATTTGAACGTTCGGAGAGTTCCATTTTCAGCCCTACACGCTCGGCAAAACCTATCATCGGTTCATATGGTAACTGAGCATACGGATTATTAGAACGTCTACCTGTTGCTTCTTCGTATTCTTGTAACTCATTGCATACATTTCTCTGCGCCTCTATGTAGTCAGCCAAATTATTGAGTTCCAGATCAGGAGCTAAAAAAGGATGCTCAATCTCCTGAGCATTCGCCGAAAAAGAAAAAAACATTGCGATTACTACGAATAATATCTTTTTCATCTGAACGCTTTTCCTTTCCCCTCTTACTATTTGGCGTGCTGGATAGCTATCCCGCATTCGCCTTCAAAATATTCCTGTAAGTCATATAGTCCCCGGCTTCGTCGGGTCGAACGTTATATGTCGTCACAATCGAAACCAGTTCCCGAATATTATCCGCCACGCGTTCTCTGGTCATCTCCATCGCTTCGGCCGCCTTGTCATCGGCATCAGAGGTCATCTCCACAAAGGCCGCGATAATACCGCCCGGGTTGGCCAGAATATCCGGCGCCACCATAACGTCGTTATCAAACAATATCCGGTGCGCCTCATCCGTCGTCGGGTTGTTCGCCCCTTCGGACATAAACCGCGCCTTCACCTTGTGCGCATTATCTTTCGTCAACGTATCCTCCAACGCGCACGGAAATACAATATCAACCTCCTGAAACAAGGCCTCTTCACAGGAATCCGAAACCTTCTCTGCTTCTTTTTGCAGATTTTCCAAACTCGGATCATTGATGAATGCTTCGGATGCGCCGTCTTTGAATACCCATGTACCGCCATATTTCAGGTCGGAAACATATTTCAAAACACCACCAAGCTCGTGAAAATAGCGTATAACCGCACTGCCCATGGCACCGACACCCTGCACGGAAAAACTCGCGCCTTTTGCATCACCGCCTCTTTCTTCGAACAGCGTTTGCCCGGCAACGGCAACACCAAGCCCCGCAATACCGATACGGTCATAATCCGTACCGCCCATATCAACCGGCTTACCGGTAAACGAACGACCAGAACCCAGTTCCTCGATCGTCCATATCGCATTCAACGGCGGCTTACCGCCAATATCATATCCGAACCCGCCGAAAATACCGCCGTCTTCTTTTAAAAACCCGCCATCTTTGACCAGACGGACAAAACGCTTCCACTTTTGCTCGTAGTCAGGCGCATCAGGGTCCGCCCTTAAGCCCGACTTCGCACCGCCAAGCGGCAACCCCGCCGCAGCATTTTTCTCGGCCATAGCACGCGCCAGACGTTTTACATCATCGAGTGTAAGATCTTTTTTAATCCGTGTGCCGCCTTTCCCGCACCCTTTACCGTCACTATATAATGGACCGCCGCGGCTAATCTCCGTATTCCACACAACGACAAATCCTTCAACACCCTGTTCTGGGTCGGTAAAAGTCTCCTCCATGTCCGGCTCCATTGCGTCAAATCCGGCTCTCAAACGGTCCAACTCCGCATAGAACTCCTGCTGTGAATTTATTTTAGCGGCATTTGTTGTGCTCATATAACTCTCCCTAAAACTTCCCCTCTTGCTTTGGGGCATGTGCTCTCGTAAAGTTTCTATTCAAAGCGTTGTACCATCGGGAAAACATCAATGAAACATTTAAGATATAGCCTTCTTGTCCTGAGCGTTCTGGGTTTGGGCGCATGTGAACAGACATTCGAAGGCCTGAAGCAGGACTTGGGTTCAATCAACCTGCCGAAATCAACAGCCTCCTCCGTCTCCGGTAATGAGGCCGACCGCTTCGTCGCCAGCGGCGCCTGCCCGCAGGCTGAAATTGTCGGCGAACTGCAAAGTCTTTCCGAATTCGACAGCGCATCCAACCCCGCGCCAAGCAACCTGATCTCCACCATCGAAATCACCAACGTGCAAAAAAGCTGTAATTACGCCAGCGGCGCAGCAACGATTGATTTGAAAATGGACTTTGTCGGCACACTCGGCCCGCGTGGGCGCGCTTTATCATCCGACCGTCCGTTCTTCTCCTACCCGTTCTTTGTCGCTGTCACATCACGCGACGGTACAATTCTGGCCAAGGAAGTCTTTGCGGCATCCCTGACATACGACCCTGGCCAGAACACCAAAATCTACACCGAAAAACTGCGTCAGATTATTCCGATCGAGCGCGGCGAAAGCGGCGGCGATTACCGTGTTCTGGTTGGTTTCCAGCTCACGCCCGACCAATTGTCATACAACCGCCAGAAAATCCGTGAAGACCGACTGATGGAGCAAGCCCGCGAGCAAGCACCGACCCAATTCGAGGAAACGGCACAGGACGCTCAGCAACAAGCGGCACAAAACACAAACCGCCCGATCGTTATATCTCCCTAAAGCGCCAATCCCGTCCGGCATAACCGTCCGAATGCATGAAATGCATGCAACTAGAGAATAGCCGCTTGAGCAAACAGATCTTTTCACATACAATTCTGCGTCATGACACAGCCACAGCCTAAACCGATTGATCAGCTAAATTTTGAAGATGCCCTGGTCGAATTAGAGACCATTGTCCGCGATCTTGAGCAAGGCGGAACGCCTCTGGAGCAATCAATCAGCGCTTACGAGCGCGGAATCGCCCTCAAAAAACATTGCGAAACAAAACTGCGCGAAGCGCAGGCCAAAATCGAAAAAATCACAGTGGATAAGGACGGCAACGTCTCGTCCGAACCGTTGGATAGTGAATAGAAAACATGAACCTTGTTATTAAAACGCTTTATCAAGCTGATTTTGTTATTAACAAGGCACAAGACGCGACGCGTATAAACAATACGCTAGCGGCGCATTAACGAAGTTAAGAACGAAAGCAGGAAGATAATATGCCATCGCCTAGATCAGCCTCCCCCGAACTCCAAAACGCAATGGATGATGTAGTAGAAGCCGTCAACCGCACCATCGAACGACTGCTTCCCGAAAGTGACATGGCCGAAGGTGAATTATACGACGCCATGCGTCATGGTGTTCTGGGCGGCGGTAAACGCCTGCGTCCGTTTTTGTGCATCCAGTCCGCATTCCTGTTCAACGTGCCGTCCTCCCGTGCCCGTCGCGTTGCTGCGGCGATTGAATTCATGCACTGCTATTCGCTTATCCATGATGACTTGCCCGCGATGGATGATGCATCCTTGCGTCGCGGACAGCCCACCGTACACAAACAATATGGCGATGCTGCGGCCATTCTTGCGGGTGACGCCCTGCTCACACTGGCTTTTGAAATACTGGCCGATCCCGAAACACACCCCGACCCGTTCGTGCAAGCCGAATTGGTCCGCGAACTTGCAAAAGCCGCAGGCAGCCACGGCATGGTCGGCGGGCAAATGCTCGATCTGATCGCGGAGCGTGACGATGTCGATTTCGATGTCGGTGAAATTTCCCGCCTGCAACGTATGAAAACCGGAAAACTGATGGCCTTCGCCTGTGAAGCGGGCGCCATTGTCGGTAAAGCCAGCGAGCCACAGCGTAAAGCTTTGTGCAACTACGCCCATGACCTCGGCCTCGCCTTTCAGGTAACGGATGACATTCTCGACGTTGAAGCCGACCCGCAAGACACAGGCAAAGACACACAGAAGGATGAGGATGCGGGCAAAGCCACATTCGTATCCACTCTGGGTAAAGATGCCGCCCGCGCCCGTGCGGAGATGATTATCGGCCAAGCCAAACGTCACCTGAACATTTTCGAGGGACGCGGCAAAATGCTGGCGGAACTGGCCGATTATGTTCTTGAGCGCCGCGCTTAAAAACCATTTTCATATCGCGTTTCACTGTTTATAGTTGAATCCATGAAAGCGACTCTCGTCCTTAACAAAAACAACGAGATGGGGTTCTTTTACGGTTCCCCGCTTGATATAGAACCCGAATGGGCCAGTATCGACGTCGATATGGGCCAGATTCAGGTATTCGACAAGGACGGCAGCCAAAAACACCTCATTCTCGACAACATCAACGAGAAAATCTACGAACGTGTTCAAAAAGAAGGCAGAATCCTGCTTGTACAGGTCGAAGACAACGACATCCGCAAGCCCGTAAAGGCCTATCACATCAATCTTATGGTCTCCCAACAGACATAATTCGCCTTTTACCCCGAAACCGGCATCCAATCTGCCCCATATTGACCCTTTTTTAACTCTAATTCCGTAAAATATTAGAAGACGATTATACAAAAGGGATACCAATGGTCGGCGAGTTAATTCAGAGCGGCTTAGACGAGCTAAGAGACCCCAACGACGCCAGCGATCCGCTGACGACGGTTGGCCGTTTTGTCGGCATAGGCATCGAAATGGAAGCCTGGGGCGAAATGCTTGAAATCGCAGGCGATATGGACGGCGGCGTAGGCGGTATCCTGCCCGAAGTCGAGCCACAACCACAGCTGGCCCAAAATCTCGACACATCCATTGATCCGATGATGGCCAAAGGCCCCTCCTTCGGCTCCCCGTTCAGCTAGGCTAAACCTTCCACAAAAGCTTTGCTTTTAACCCTGCCTTTGCGCTAAAAAGGCCGGACCATGGCACAAGAAAAGCAACAGGCACACCCGAAAACGGATAAAACACCCGCGAGCGCACAAAACCTGCTCGACCGCGTCAATATCCCTGCTGATATGAAGGACCTCACCGATGCCGAGCTACGCCAGCTCGCCGATGAAGTCCGCGACGCCACAGTCAACGCCGTCTCCCAAACAGGCGGCCACCTGGGCGCGGGCCTGGGCGTGGCGGCGGCACTGGGTTTGACCGCTTTTCGCGAGAATCTGCTGTATTTCTACGAGCCCAGCGCAGTGGTGGCCGGTGACGTGGGCCCCGGCACCCGCTTTCGCATCG
>JAESRE010000049.1 GCA_016764775.1 Alphaproteobacteria bacterium | reverse complement strand
GATAGTTATCAAGATTCTTAGAAACTTTGGACAATTCGCTGTCAAGGCAAGCTAAGTATGCATCCATGTCGGCATTATAAGATTTAAAATTGGTTTGTCCTGCTACCATGTTTTCCATCGTTGCTGTGGTGTTGCTGATCAACGCGATTAATTTGATGGACGGTCTGGACGGTCTTGCAGGCGGCGTGAGCTTCCTGATCCTGTTCTGGATTGTGATCGCCGGGTTACTTGCCGGCGAAATGACCTACACGCCATCGGCAATGATTTTGATGGGATGCCTGTTCGGGTTTCTGGTTTTTAATATGCGCAACCCTTGGCGGCGCAAGGCCTCCGTCTTCCTCGGGGATGCGGGGAGTTTGTGTCTGGGGCTGATGATTGCCTGGTATTCTATACATATGTCCGACATCAATCTTCGTGCGATTGAACCGATGTCCGTTGCATGGGTGTTGGCATTGCCGATCTGGGATGAATGCGCGCAATTCTACCGCCGTGTGCGAGAGGGGCGGCACCCGTTTTCTCCCGATCGTGGGCATTTCCATCATCACTTTATTGAGGCAGGTTTCGAAGCGAAACAGGCGACGGCGCTGATATTGCTGATGACTTTTGCCTATGGCGCGTTCGGTGTGCTCGGTGAAATGGCCGGATTGCCGATATTTGTGCTCACATTGTTGTGGATTGCAGGCATACTGGGCCATATCCGCTTTAGCGCGAATTTGGAAAACTATCCGAATTTGATCAGAAAACTTAAAGCTGTGACGCGATCCAGTACATAACGTCGATGCTGGTCTGATTGACGGCCATAAAGCAAATTGCCAGAAAGCCCCCCAGCTCCCACGGAATACGCATGGTGTAGGTGAGGATAAAACCCGTCACCAAATAGCCGTAGAGCATCAGGAAGACCAGATAGCCGTAAACATCATCCCAGACAAAGTTGCCAAACCCGACCATGAGTACGGCGGGCAGGAATAGTACGGCATTGATTAATCCCGACCAGTTCAGCGCCGAGATTGTAGCGCAGAAAAACTCCAGCCGTTCGTAATGTCTGGCAAATCCATAGCTGATCAGGATGGTGAGTACGGTCGCGATGGCGATCTTCACCGTAAACATGAAGGCGACAAGCATGAAAGACAGCTCCGCGATTTGCGGCGTTGCTGGTTGCATCAGGCTGATCGCGTAATAGGTGAACGGCATGACGAGGATAACAAGCCAGAACGAGCGGAACATTGCGCTCATGCTGTTGTCAAAGCGTGCGGGCCCCTGTGGCATAAGCAATGCCATTTCCAGTGTGCCCAGCAGGTTTGTCTTAATTTCGTCCTTCGTAAAGCCCATAATCATATTATATCCTCCCGCGTTTTTATAAAAAGTTAACCCTTTTATTTGACATATTTGATTTTACTCATATATGTAAGACGCATGGACAATGATAATCCTTGGGTATTTATAGCAGATTTCGACATGCATCTGGGCGCCGTTATGTACGAGGCGTTTGACCACGGCGGTGCATTCGAGGTGCGTAAAATTCCGCAAGAGGGCAAGCTTGCCCCGCGCAGTGCCGTTATGGTTGCGCGCGAACATTTATCCGAACACACACTGGGGACGGCGATGCGCAAAGGGCACGTAATCTCGCAGGATGAGTTTGCCGCGCTGGAGGTGATGGGTGAAGAGGAGTTTGAAGAACGTATCCGCTCGAAAGATTATCTCAGATACGCATGCGCTTCGGGCGGTTGTCCTTTACCGCCCGATGATGTCTCTCATATTGGTCCGACGAGACAGCCTTAAGCTATCATTTGTAATACGCCCACCGTTACCTGTTTGATTACATCCAGAGATGTCTGGTGGATCGCCATACCGGCGATGGATACGAACACGGCCAGTTCCATGGGGATGCGCAGGACGCGTGCCGCCATAAAGGCTGTGTAAGCGTATGAATACAATGCGATGAACACCATGAGTGGGTATATTTCAGCCCACTCATGATTACCGCTCATAAAGGAGAGAACCAGCGGCGCCATGAGCATGGCAGCTGGTATTGTTAGCCAGTTATTCGCTGTAGCGAAGCGATAAAAATCCTGCATTTGGTCTTCTGCCGACTCATTCAAGAATTTGGTCATGGCAAAGACGAGCGCCAGATATGCGCCGAGATATACGAACAGACGCAAAGCATAGATTGCGCCGATAACCTGCATGGATCCTGCGGACAGTGCGGCCGGATGTGCACTCAGCACAACGCCGATAGAAATAGGCAGGAACAGCAGTGGAATAAGAAAAGATCGCGCCATCGTCTGTTTGTCGGCTTCGAAGCGTTCTGCGCCTTTAGGCATGAACAATGCAATCTCGAGACAGCCGAGTAATTTTTGACGGATTTCCGGTGATGTGAATAAATTCTTCGCGATCATAATACCCTCTATATTTTTTGCTTTTACTTTTTTTTATTAGGTTCATAATTAACGCTTATTGTTTAAGATTTCGTTAAATGAGTTGAAATACGGCCAATATCATGGCTTCCTGAGTGATCTATGACTTTCAAATCCACATATTTACGATTGGTTTGCGTTCCAGCCGCGATAGCGATTCTCGCAGGGTGCCAGAGTTCCGGTTTTCAGCCTGTAGGCTCCAGTAAAGCCAGCAGTGCAGAGAATATTCTCGATGCGGAAGGCCCTTATCCATTGGTCGAGCAAACTGATAAAGACCCCGAGGCAGCGCATAAACAAACGCGCGGCAAGGTGAATCCTGACCAGATTGCGGGCAGCAAGAGCTACACAGGCGATGCGCGTAAATCGAACGTGGATGAGGAAGTGCATACCCGCGTCTTGAAAATGGAGCGCGATATCGAGGTTGTCGCGAATGAATTCAAGGGATTAAAGAATATCTATGCCGGTGCACCGGGGCAGGTGGAGCCGTCAAGCGGCAAGGATGCCCGTGTAGCATTGGCCCGCACGCCCGAACCGGTGTTGAACAAGGAATTGAAAGGGCAGGGCGGTACTGTACAAAAAGTCCGTACGGGTGAATATCCGAACCGCACACGCCTTGTTTTGGACATGAATGCGCCGGCCAACTTTGCCTATGACATTGATGAAGATCAGAACTTGCTGGTTATCCGTCTGTCTTCTACCGATTGGGGCGCCCCTAAGGAACAGGTTTTTGATAAGAGCGCAGCGTTACAGGCCTATGCCGCGAAAATCGCGGATAACGGGCAGGCGCTGGTGGCGTTCAAGCTGAAAGGCCCTGCAAAAGTCGTGCGCAGTGAAAAGCTCGGCAAAAATGCAGCAGGGCACTACCGTATCTTCTTCGATATCTCCCCGATTTAATCAAGCTTGGCTTATGCTTGCGTGTCGGGCACCCATTTATCCATGATCTTGGTTGCGGTCAGGTCGCCTGTGACATTCACTGTTGTACGGCACATGTCCAGAATGCGGTCGACACCGATAATCAGGGCGATCCCTTCGGCCGGAACGCCGATCCCCGTTAAAATCGTTGCTAGTACGACCAGCCCGACGCCCGGTGTTGCGGGGGTGCCGATGGATGCGCCGACGGTGGTGACAATCAGCAGTACGGTCTCAGTGAGCGTTAAATCAATGCCGAAGACCTGGCACAGGAACACGGCGGCCACACCTTGGTACAATGCTGTCCCGTCCATATTGATGGTTGCCCCGAGCGGGATAATAAAGCGGCTGATTTTCGGGCGGGTTTTCAGTTTTTCCTCGGCGGCCTGAATGGAGAACGGCATGGTCGCGGCGGATGAGGATGTCGAAAAGGCGAGTAACTGCACTTCTCGGATGGCATTCAGATAGCTCAGCGGTGAGGTTTTTGTGAATACCGCAATCAGGATCAGGTAGAGGATTAATACGCAGAACAGGCCACCCAGAACGGTCAGCATATAGGCTCCGACGCTGGTGATGGCGCTGAAGCCCAATCGAATAGTGATGTTACAGAGCAGGCCGAAGACGGCATACGGGGCGATGGCCATGGCCCATGCGATAACTTTCATGGACAGCACCTGACCCGCGATACATAAATCCTTGAAGACCTTGCCCGTTGCCTTGGGGATCGTGATCAGGGCGATACCGATCAAAATCGAGGCGACAACAAGCTGGAGCATATTGCGGTCGACGCTGGCCTTTGCAGGGTTGGTCGGGATGATGTTGGCGATGCGCTCGGGGATGGTCAGGTCCTCGAATGTCTGGCCGGGGACGCGTCCCGCAGCGGCGCCCGAGCTCATAACGCTTTCGATCAGCGTTTGATCGACGAGCAGGCCGGGCTGGACAATGTTGACCAGCGCAATCCCGATGGTAATCGAAATGGCCGTAGTAAATATAAAATACGGAACGATCCGTAAGCTAATTGACTTTACGAAGCCGAGGTCGCCGCCTTCGGCTATACCGAGAATGATAGAGCAGACAATCAAAGGCACGATGACCATTTGTATGAGACCCAGGAATATAACACCGGGTAGTGCCAGCCATTCCCCTGCCGCATAGGCCGTTTCGGTTTCGAGAACGGCTAACCCTTCGGGGGAGAGCACCATCCCTGCGGCAATGCCGACTATCATGCCGATGAGGATTTTCAGCCATAAATTCTGGCTCATAATTTCCTGTGTTGAATCGGATAGGGAAACTTCCCGATTGGACGGGTGATCGGGCGATGTCTGTTCTTTTGCCGGGGTCATAAAAAAATCCTGTGTTGGGCGAAGGATTGTCGCGGTTGAAGCGTATACATTATTACATGAACCCAAAAACCAAAAAAGGATAGGTAAAACATGAAAACGAGAATTTTAACGATCTTGACGATTGGTGCAGCTGCTGTGGCTTTTTCAGGCCCTGTTATCGCCGGTGATAAAGACGGCAAGCATCACGGAAAAATGTTTGAGAAACATGACACTAACGGCGACGGCGTCATTTCAAAAGATGAAGCTATGTCCCATGCCGAAGCCCGCTTTGACAAAATGGACAAGGACGGCGACGGCGAAGTGACTCAAGACGAAGCCAAGGCCGCGAAAGAAAAGATGCGCGCCAAGTGGAAGGAAATGAAAGAGAAAAAAGACGCCATGGATAGTGGCGACGGAGAAGCCGCTGAATAAAACATTGCTTTTCGATGCCATGATGCCCATATAACGGTGTTATGGCATCGAATACCGACCAAATAAGCGATGAAGAGCTTGTGCGCCGTATATCCGAAAGTGATCACGGCGCATTTGCACAACTGGTCGAACGGCATTCCAAATTGTTTTTCAGCGCGGCGTACCGCATGGTCAGCAATCCGGAAGAAGCCGAAGATGTAGTACAGGACGCGTATATAAAGCTGTGGCAAAGGCCCGAGGCTTTCGATCCGTCCAAAGGCGTAAAGTTTACGACATGGTTCTACCGCGTAGTGACCAATTTGGCGATAGACCAGACCCGTAAACGTAAGCCGCAGGTTAAAAGCGAAGTGCTGGATGTCATGGCTGATAAAGCCCCTCTGGCAGATGAGCAGTTAAGCGAAAGCGATGAGCAAGCGATGCTGGAAGACGCAATCCAACGTTTGCCGGAAAGACAAAAAGCGGCGCTTAACTTGTGTTTTTATGAAGGCCTGAGTAATAAAGAGGCCGCCGAGATTTTAGACGTAGGGGTAAAAGCACTGGAATCTCTGCTTATGCGGGCAAAAAAATCGCTCAAAGACGATTTAGGCGCGCAAGGGTTACTGGAAGAGGACAAAAAGCGGAAAACAGGGTCGTAGAGGAAAGAGAAAAGAATGAATAACGATTTGGACACATTGCTGAACAAGCGCAAAGTGCCGGACATGCCCGAAGGTATGAATGCGCGTATCATCGCCGAAGCCGCCCGCACGGAACAGACGCGCGGTTCTGCTCAGCATAAACTATCTTTGGGCTGCGTATTTACACGCTTGTTTGACGACATATTCCCCACGCCCCAACCGGCATGGGCTGCCGCCGCGGCTGTGATTGTGCTCGCTCTTGGTTTTGTCATTGGCGATATGGTCGATATCGGGCTTGTCGATCTTTCCGCAACCAACGGAGACGAGTTGTCCAGCTTCATGAGCGTGGAAGACAGCTTCTCGGTACAGGAGTGGGTGTAAATGCGACGATCAACCAAAATCATCCTGAGTGTTTCGCTGATTGCGAACCTGCTGCTGGTCGGTGTTATCGGCGGTGCGGCCTATAAGAAATGGTCAGCCCGACCATGGCATGAAGTCAAAAAACAACTCGAGCCGGAAAGCCGCAATGTTGTTGCCCGTACATTTCAGGATAAATTCCGTGAAATCCGACCGATCGGTAAAGAAGCCCGCAAGGCACGCGGCGAGCTGATCAAGGTTATGACGGCGGAGGAGTTCGACCCAGAGGCTTTCGATGAAGCAGCGGCTGAATTAACGTCCTTGCGTGACCGCATGGCCGAGATCAAGTTGCAGGCGACAAAAGACATCCTGAGCCAGTTGCCTAAAGAAGAGCGGGAAAAGATGGCCCACCGCATGGCCGAGAAAATCGGTGGCGGCATCGAACATAAAGTTCGCCGTGACCGTCATGTTCGTCCACGTAAACCGGGACACAAGCCTGATTTTGAAAAAGCGGAACCGGATAATTCTGCTGACGACGGGTCAGACGCTGCTTCCGAATAAAAGCGGTTCGTCTTCAGGTTTCCACTGATCGAACTTCGGCATGATGGCCGCAAATAATTCACTGTTCAGATGTTCATCCAACCATTTTTTCAAAGCGGGAAGCGGCAGGGCGCCGAAACGTTCGCGGTCGGTGTTGGCGAATTGTCTGATAAACGGAAAAATCGCATAGTCGGCCAGCGTCGGGTAATCGGCGACCAGATAGCCGTTTTTCTCAATCCGCGTATCGAGGTCTTTTAAAACCTCCACGCCTTTATCAAACATGCCGGAGCAATCTTCGTCAGGGTAACGGTCGGGGTATTTATATCGATCCAGCGCGTATTTAAATTCACCGTCATTGCGCGCAATCAGGCCATCATCCTCTTCCCCCAGCCATTCTTCAGGGTCCTGACGGCCCAAAGCCCAGACCATGATGTCGAGGCTTTCCTCCACTACATTACCGTCCTGCAACAGCAATACGGGCACTGTGCCTTTGGGGGAAATCTCAAGCATGTGTTCGGGTTTGTCGCGTAAAACAACTTCGCGCAATTCGACAATCGCGCCCGAGGCATACAACGCCAAACGCGCACGCATGGCGTACGGGCAACGGCGGAAGGAATATAAAATAGGGTAGGTGTGGCTCATGCCTTATACAGTAGGCTTGATTTCAAATCCGTCAAACCATTCATCGTCCGCAGAGTCTTTCACATCGATTTTTTCGACTTCGGCCATCGGCGGGCCGTCATTACAGGCGGTGATGAGGTCTTGAACCGTCTTTTCAGGGCCGTGGACCATGGCTTCGACGCTGCCGTCATTGCAATTGCGCACCCAGCCGGACAGATCCAGCCCATGGGCGGTGGTTTGCGTCCAGTAGCGGTAGCTTACGCCTTGAACGCGGCCATAAATACGGAGGTGCTTGGTAACAGTGTTATTGCTCGCCATACTTCTCGGCGTAGTGTTTCTGGCGTGAACGAAGCGCGCGTTCGCGTTCCGGCGTCAGATTGTCTTTGCAGTGGTGACATGAAATGCCGTTTTCGTATTCGGGGCGTTTGGTGTCTTCGGCGCTCAATGGCTCGCGACACGCGTGACACACTTTCCAATCGCCTTCTTCCAAACCGTGCTTAACCGACACACGTTGGTCGAACACGAAACATTCGCCTTTCCATTTGCTTTGGTCGGCGGGAATGGCTTCGAGGTATTTTAGGATACCGCCCTTGAGGTGGTACACATTCTCGAAACCGTGGGCGAGCATATAGGAGCTGGCTTTTTCACAACGGATACCGCCTGTGCAGAACATGGCGACTTTTTTGTGTTTTTCGGGGTCGAGGTTCTCTTCCACCCAGTCAGGGAATTCGGTGAACACCTTCATGTCGGGGTCGACGGCACCGTCGAATATGCCGACTTTGGTTTCGTAGTCGTTGCGTGTGTCGATGAGCAGGACTTCGGGATCGTTGATCAGATCGTTCCAGTCTTCGGCTTCGACATATTCGCCGACGAATTTGTTCGGATCGGCTTCCGGCTTGCGCAATGTGATCAGCTCTTTTTTCGGGCGGACCTTAAAGCGGTTAAACGGTTGTTCGGATGCATGGGAGTATTTGAACTCACAGGCTTTGTCACTGTCTTTTACGCGCAGACGGTTATCCAGATATTCGACCATTTTGTCCATATCGGTGGGGTGGGCGGCGATTGTGCCGTTGATGCCTTCGGGCGCGAGCAGGAGCGTGCCGCAAATGCTGGGCACGTTCTTTTCTGCGAACGCATAGATTTCCGCTCGAAGCGCGGGGATGTCTTCGATCGGTGTGAATTTATATAAAGCGGCGACTTTGTATTCCATAGTGCCGCTTTATAGTCCCAGATCAGGTTTTTTGCAATATTTTTGGCTTAAAGAACGGGTTTGGCTTCCGCAACGGTCGCGTTTGCCTCTTCGGCGACGGGTTCGCCCTTATAGGTCGGGTCGTCGACAAAGCCGTGCATGGCCACTGTTTTTTCCAATGCGACAGCTGCGTCGTCATCCGTTACTACGATGCCTCTCAAATAGGTGTTGGCATCACCGTTATTCCGTATCGCAGGTGAACTGAGCAGCATAGAACGCTGCTTTAAAGCTTCCCTAAATGTATCGACTGCTTGAGCATCCCCTTGTAGATGCTGTCGCATCGCATCCTTTAAGGTTGCGTTGAATTCATTGATTCCGTCATATGCGGAAGGTATGCCGCTAAAAAGGGCTGCGTGGTCGGCAGCAACCTCCGATAATGGGCGGCCGTTTAATGCTACACCGTCTGCCATGGTCTTCTCCTCTAATGTCCGTTCTTAAAACAAGTATACCTGTTTTGTTGTCATAATAACAAGCGGCGCATGTATACGCCTGCGCTCCAGACTTGTAAAGGTTTTTGTGTCAACGGTTTAGCGTGTTGATATCTATGCTTTATTTGAGGGTCTCGGCGAAGGTCTCGAAATCCTTTATTCGCGGATCGCCGCGTTTCCAGCACAGGCCGATCTGGCGGGTGGGCGGATGCTTGTCTTTAAAGGGAATTAAGCGCACGCCGGGCGCAAGGGTTTCGGGGCTGCATGCCATTTCGGGTAACAGGGTCATGCCATAGCCGTGGCGTACCATCTGGATGAGTGTCGGCAGGCTGGTCGCGCTGAAGGTTTTCCTTTGCACGATGTCTTGCAGGTCGCAGGCTTCCAGTGCGTGTTCGCGCAAGCAGTGGCCATCCTCCAGCAGCAGGAGTTGGTCCGCTTCGAGGTCTTTGATGTACATGGAGTCCTTCTCAGGATCGCGTTGTTCCGACATCGCGGCATAGAACGGTTCGTCATACAAGATCAGCTGCGTCAGGTTCGGGGTTTCGTACGGAAAGGCCATAAGTGCCAGATCGATATGGCTTTTTTCGACCTTTTCAATCAGGCGGTCTGTGATGTCTTCGAAAAGTTGAAGCTCCAGACGCGGATATTCACGCGCCAGTTTGGGGAGCAGGTCGGGCAGGACATACGGCGCGATGGTCGGAATGATGCCGAGCCTTAGAGGACCGCTGAGCGGGGTTTCCAGTACTTGTGACCGTTTGACGATCAAGTCGGTTTTATCCAGAATTTGCCGTGCCTGTTGTACGACTTCGGCGCCGAACGGGGTCAGGGCGGCTTTTTTGCGGTTGCGGATGACAAGCGGGCGTTGCAACCCTTCTTCCAGCTCCTTTATGCCTGCGCTCAATGTGCTTTGTGTGACGGCGCATTCTTCGGCGGCGGCGTTGAACGATCCGCTGTCTTCAATCGCAATAAGGTAGCTGAGTTGTCTTAGGCTTGGTCTATACATATATCGAAAATATCACATTAAATTAAAAATAGTATCGATTTTTTCGATACAAAATATCGGAACAATTTGTTGGTCAAAGGACCAGAATCCCTTCTAGGATTATTACGAATTTCATTCATTTAAAATTTTAAAAGGATACCAAATGGCTGTTGAAAGACTCTCTCGCTCAGGTAAGTGCCCGTTCATTGCTAACCCTGCCAAGAATTCGACCGGTCGTGGATCGACCAATCATTTCTGGTGGCCGAATCAACTGAAGCTATCTGTACTGCGTCCGAACCATCCGAATTCGAACCCGATGGATAAAGCGTTCAATTACGCCGAAGAGTTCAAAAAGCTCGATTTTGAAGCCCTGAAGAAAGATATCAGCGACCTGATGACCGACAGTCAGGAATGGTGGCCAGCAGATTACGGCCATTATGGCGGATTGTTTATTCGTATGGCGTGGCACGCAGCCGGTACATACAGAACAACTGACGGTCGCGGCGGTGCAGGTGCCGGTATGCAGCGTTTTGCGCCGACCAACAGCTGGCCCGACAACGCAAACCTCGATAAAGCGCGTCGTTTGCTGTGGCCGATCAAGAAGAAATACGGCAAGTCCATTTCCTGGGCGGACCTGATTGTGCTGACAGGGAATGTCGCACTGGAGTCCATGGGTTTCAAAACATACGGATTTGCGGGTGGCCGCGAAGATGCATGGGAGCCGGATGAAGTTTACTGGGGTTCCGAAGAAGAGTGGATGGGTGATGAGCGTTTCACCGAAGACCGCGATTTAGAACAGCCGCTGGCTGCGACACACATGGGTTTGATCTATGTGAACCCCGAAGGGCCGAACGGCAACCCCGATCCTGAAGCGGCGGCGCATGATATCCGCGTTACGTTTGACCGCATGGCGATGAATGATGAAGAGACGGTCGCGTTGATCGCGGGTGGTCACACATTCGGTAAATGTCATGGTGCGGCCAGTGGTGATCTTCTGGGTGCCGAGCCGGAAGGTGCGGCGTTGGAAGAGATGGGATTTGGCTGGAAGAACAGCCACGGCTCAGGTATTGCCGGCGATGCCACGACAAGCGGCCTTGAAGGTGCATGGACGGAAAATCCGATTGCATGGGACAACAACTATTTCGAAAACCTGTTCAAGTATGACTGGGAAAAGCATAAAGGCCCCGGCGGTGCGTGGCAGTGGCGTCCGAAAGATGATGCCGCGAACGATACCGTGCCCGATGCGCATGACCCAAGCCAACGTCATGCCCCGATGATGCTGACGACGGATATATCGCTGAAGGTTGATCCCGAATATGCGAAAATTGCCAAGCGTTTCCATGACAACCCTGACCAGTTTGCCGAAGCATTTGCCAAGGCGTGGTACAAGCTGACACACCGTGATATGGGGCCGTATATTCTGGGTCTCGGTCCGGAAGTGCCGAAAGAGCCGCTGATCTGGCAGGACCCAATTCCCGAAGTTGATCACGAATTGATTAATGACAAGGACATTGCCGCATTGAAAGACAAAATTCTGGCGAGTGGCTTGTCGGTTTCCGAACTGGCATCCGTCGCGTGGGCATCCGCGTCAACCTATCGTCATTCGGACAAGCGCGGTGGCGCGAACGGCGCACGTATCCGTTTCGAGCCGCAGAAAAGCTGGGAGGTTAATAACCCCGAACAGCTTTCAAAAGTTCTGGAGACACTGGAGCAGATTCAAAGCGATTTCGATAAGCCGGTATCCATTGCCGACCTGATTGTGCTTGGCGGTTGTGCCGCGATTGAAAAGGCGGCGAAGAATGCGGGCCATGATGTGGTCGTGCCATTCACACCAGGTCGCGCGGATGCTTTGGAAGAAGAGACAGATTCTTACGCGTTTGAAGCGTTGGAGCCTCTGGCTGACGGTTTCCGCAACTATTACCGCAAGGAAAACCGTGTATCGCCACCCGATATGCTGGTGGATCGTGCGAATCTGCTGACTCTGACCGCGCCGGAGATGACTGTGCTGATCGGTGGTTTGCGTGTGCTTGATACGAATTATGACGGATCGAAGAACGGCGTGTTCACGGATAAAACGGACACCCTCAATAATGACTTTTTCATCAATCTGCTCGATATGGGGACAGAGTGGAAGAAAGGGTCTGATGAATTCATCTATGAGGGCTTTGATCGCAAAAGTGGCGAGAAAAAGTGGACAGGGACGCCCGTAGATCTGGTTTTTGGATCGAATTCCGAACTGCGTGCCGTTGCAGAAGTATACGGTTCGGATGATGCGGCAGAGAAGTTTATCAAAGACTTCGTTGCGGCATGGAGCAAAGTTATGGAGCTGGATCGTTTCGATCTGGACCCTGATTACGCTCAAAAATAACTATAAGAAAATATCTCTCCCCAAGTAGGGTGGTAATAGAGGGTAAGTACAAAACGTATTTTTTTAAGATAAAAAGCATCAATTCGCTGCTGTTGTAATATTACGACAGTAGTGATTTTGCTTTCTATTTTCTCAGTACATAAAAAATAGTGAGTATTTTACAAAAAAAGTACTTTTTGGGGTTGCTTTCGCAAGTGCAGCATGTAAGTAAATGGCTGTATTCATACTGAACCAAGCGAGTAAGGAGTAAAGTAATGCTAGGAATTGGTGATAAATTACCTGAATTTTCAGTGATGGGCGTTAAGCCCGGCTTCAACAGCCACGAAGAAAACGGTGAGAGTGCTTTTGAAGAAATCACTCAGGACAGTTTTGAAGGTAAGTGGAAAGTTATTTTCTACTACCCTAAGGATTTCACATTCGTATGCCCGACAGAGATTGTCGAGTTCGCGAAATTGAACGAAGAATTCGCAGACCGCGATTGTGTGGTTATGGGCGGTTCTACAGACAACGAGTTCTGCAAGCTGGCGTGGCGCCGTGAGCATGCAGACCTGAGCAAGCTGGACCAGTGGAGCTTTGCCGACACTAAAGGTCAGTTGCTTGACGGTCTTGGTGTGCGTGACCGTGATGAAGGTGTTGCCTTGCGTGCGACATTCATCGTGGACCCACACAATGTGATCCAGCAGGTTTCCGTGAACTCTCTGAATGTGGGTCGTAACCCGAAAGAGATTTTGCGTCTTCTGGATGCGTTGCAATCCGACGAGCTTTGCCCATGTAACCGTCCTGTCGGTGGTGACACAATTGATGTGTCTGCTATCGCCAACGACCAGAAAGCAGCGGCTTAATTTATGTACGCGGTGGTGCTTGACGGCGCCACCGTTTTTTATGAACAGGAGTATCTATGTCTATTGATGTTTTGAAATCACAGCTTCCCGATTATGCGAAGGATGTGAAGTTGAATCTGTCCAACCTCGTTAATGACGAGGGGCTAAATGACCAGCAAAAATGGGGCACGTTTTTGGCGTGTGCGCTGGCGACAGGCCAAGTGGATGTGATTGCCAACATTACGGCGGAAGCGTCTTCACATTTGAGTGCCGAAGCGCAGACAGCAGCCAAGGCCGCCGCCGCGATTATGGCGCAGAACAATGTGTATTACCGTTTCACGCATTTGGCGACAAACAAGGAATACGCGACGCTTCCTGCGAAGCTGCGCATGAATGTGATCGGTAATCCCGGTATCGAGAAAGAGGATTTCGAGCTGTTTTCTCTGGCTGTGTCCGCGATTAATGCGTGCGGTATGTGCATTGATGCGCATGAAGCCGTGTTGAAGAAAGCAGGTTTCGGTGCGGAAAGCATCCAGACAGCTGTGCGCATTGCGGCGACGGTACAAGCGGTAGCATCCGTGATCGCCGGAGAGCAGGCAATGGCACAGGGTGATGTGGCACAGGCTGCGTAAATAAAGTTCTCTCCCCCAAGTAGAAACGCCCCTTTTTAAAGGGGCGTTTTTTGTTCTGAACGGGCGCGTTTTTATTCGCTGTCTTTTTTCTTCTTTTCTGCCTCGGCCTTTTCTTTTTCTTTCTGCTTTTTCTGAGTCTTTTTGATCTCTTTCATGGCCGGATTTTCGTCTTCCTCGTATTTGGACGGGTCGACATCCTCTTTCTTTTTCTTCGGTTTTTCTTTCGGTTTTGCTTTGTCGGCGTCGTGAATGAACACTTCGCGGTGCGGGTAAGGGATCTGGATGTCGTGTTCCTTGAAGGCATCCCACAAGGCAAGGAAGACGAGGCCGCGAATATTGGCGACGCCGCCCTCGGCGTCCTTAATCCAGAAGCGTAAATCAAAGTTGATTGATGAGTCGCCGAGTTCGGTAATCCAGCATACAGGGGCGGGGTTGTCGACGACGCGCTCCAGTTCTTTTGTAGCTTCGATGGCGACTTCCATGACCTGATGCGGGTCGGATTCGTAATGCACGCCGAAACCGAGGTGGATTCGGACGAGCGAGTTACCGTGGCTCCAGTTGATCACACGCTGGGTGATGAAATCCTCATTCGGAATGAGGAAGGATTTGTTATCACGCGTTACAATTTCGGTATAGCGCGCAGCCATATTGTTAACCCAGCCGAATGTGCCGATATCGGGGATTTCGATGACATCACCCGGCTTAATGGAACGGTCAAGCAGCAGCAGCATGCCCGAGAAGAGGTTGGATATGCCTTTTTGTAAACCGAAACCGACACCAAGACCGACGGCACCACCAAAGACGGCAAAGAGCGAGAGGTCGAGGCCGGCGGAGGTTACGCCGATCAGCAATGCAAAGACAATCAGAACCACACGGATGACTTTGGCTAGCAGGACCTGCGATGTGCGGGTCAGGCTCTTGGCCTGGAAAATCTGGCGCTCGACGAAGCTGGAGACGAAAATGGCCAGATAGAGCAGTACGGCCAGCATGAGGGCGCTTTTAATCACGGTCAGGGCCGAGAGGCGGAATTCCCCGATGCTGAATGCGAATGTGTCCAGAGCGTTGGAGGCGTCATCCAGAATGCCGAAAATACTTAAAGCTGCAATGATCCATATGATCATGGCGAAGAAGTTGCGGATGGCGCTGTTGGCGATGAATTGTACGGCGATACGGATAGCGATCCACGCCAGCAGGACTTTCATCGTACCCGTAGTCCAGCCGACATCTACGCCGACATTCACGTTGATGATGATTTCCGTGGCAATGAATATCAGGGCCAGCACGGTGAGCGGATATACGAGCCGGGCCAGATTGCGGATAATCCGCCGCGCAACGGCGGGGCCTTCGTAGTTTTCGATGCGTTTGTTAATTTTTTTGCGAATGCCGTGATAAATCAGGCCGCCCAGTACAAAGCTGGTTAAAACAATGATGCCTTGGTACAGGGTGTTGATGCTGAATAAGTAGATTTCGCACCAATCTATAAAGGATTCCCACAGGCGGGCTAGATTGAAATTCTCGAACATCGCTATACTTTACACACATGGGATGCATTCATAAAGAGGAGACGCACAATGAGCCTGGAATATCTTCATACAATGGTCAGGGTTGAAGACCTTGATGAAGCACTGGAATTTTACTGCGGCAAGCTGGGGTTAAAGGAAACCAACCGCATGGAGAATGAAGGCGGGCGTTTTACCCTGGTTTTTCTGGCGGCACCCCACGATGTCGACAAAGCCAAGGAGAATAAAGCGCCGCTGGTCGAGCTGACATATAACTGGCCCGATGAAGACGGTAACCGTGAAAGCTACACGGGTGGACGTAATTTCGGGCATCTCGCCTACCGTGTCGATAATATCTACGAATTCTGCCAGAAGCTTATGGATGCAGGTGTAACCATCAACCGGCCGCCGCGTGACGGGCATATGGCGTTTATCAAGTCCCCCGACGGGATTTCAATCGAATTGCTGCAAAAGGGCGATGCGCTTGAACCCGTGGAGCCGTGGAAGTCCATGGAAAACACAGGTACCTGGTAATAGTCGACTATAATGTTTGAGATTTAAGCGCTGATCAGGCGGACAGCTTCCTTAGGGTAGTTGTCGCGGAAATCGTTCGTCATTTCATGGGGACGTGACATCAGGCGGAAGAAAATCGGACCGCAGAGCATATCCACAACCATTTTTGTATCCAGAGATGCACGGAATTCCTTGGATTTCTGGCCTTCTTCGATGCTGAATTCAATCGCATCCAGCAATGGAGTTAAGAAGGTGTCAGAGAAAATTTTCTGCGCTCTTTCATCCGCTTGTGCTTCGCTGAACAGCTGGATGATGGTTTCACCGTTGCTGCCGTCGAGCAGGCGGATCAGTTTATCAAGCTGCATAATCACGGCTTCGGCATTGTTTCTGGGTGTCGGAAGCGGGCTTTGAATGCCGGGCTGGCTGACGAGTGCATCCATGACGATCGCTGTTTTGTTGGGCCACCAGCGGTAAATAGTAGTTTTACCGACTTTGGCTTTCTTGGCGATGGCTTCAATAGAAAGGTCCTGAACGCTGGAGCGCAGGAGCAATGCATTGGTGGCTTTCAGAATGGCATTTTTGGATTTTTGGCTGCGGGGGCGACCGCGTCTGCGGGAATCGCTTTGCTCGGAAGAGGATTGTTTCATTGCAGCTTCAGCCATGTGTGTGAACTCCATCTATTTCAAAACGGACAGTGCCGTATTTAAATACTGTCAGATAATGTTCAGCAGCATGCATCGGCGCACCATGCTTTGCAAGAGCCAAAGTGCAAAATTTTCTAAAAAAATGGGGGTAAAAAGATATAAGAAAGTTATTATATGCTATAAATTATATATTCGTGTGTTTCGAGCGGTTATCGGGCGTTGTGCTGTCATTAATAAGGTATTGAGGTCAATGCGCCCCCGTGTAGAACGGGAGCGCAAAAAACTTTAGAACGCGTATTGCAGACCGATCATGAGGCCGTAATCGCGCTTCATTTGCGGACCGTTCAGATCCTGATAGAGCGGGGCAGTGAATTCGGCTGCCATTTGCGCGCCGGGCAAAGCTTTACCGGGGACGATGTTGAAGCCAAGAGAGCCTTCAACAAATTTGCCGCCGTAATTATCGGGGTCGGCCGTTGTGACGGGTGCGGCGATCATCGGGTCCGCACCGTCAATGTCACCGACATGTTCAGCCGTCAAACGGGCCGTTGCACGAAGCCATGGCGTGAACTGGTATCCGCCCCAACCGGTTATTTTATGCTTGTCGCCCAGAGCGTAGTTCTGGTTGTTCTCGCTTTCCAGACGGATTGTCGCGGCATATTGCGCACCCCAGTTCCAGACATCGTTGTGTCCCGTGTATGTGATGCCGGGCAGGGCGTCATATGTACCCGAGCCGAGTTGCATGGCATAGGGTAGACGCAAGGTCGGTGTCGTGCCCATGGGCGTGAGAACGGCGTCTTCTTCCTTTATAGAGCCTGTCGGCAAGGACAGCGTCGCGTTCAGGTGGATATGGTGCGTGTCGTCTTCATAGAGTTTGAACATACCGCCGACGGACGTATCGCCCCATCCGCTGGCTTCGGTTTCAAATTCGCCGAGACGGGTTGTGCCCGCCATGCCCGCGAAGGTGATGTGGTTCATATCCTTTTTGACGTAGTTCGCCATGGCCATGGCGGTGAACCAGTCCGTTACGCCGTACATGGCGCCGAACATGTGCATCTGCATGGTCATTTCATCGGGGATGACACGGAAACCGGCGGGACCTGCGTTCGGGTTAGGGAAGGCGGCTGCGTTGCCGACGATCTCCTCGGGCGAGAGATCATTCGTACCGTCGCGCATATCGCTCATTTCCATGCGCATATAACGGTAAGAGAGCATCCATTCGCCCGCGTCGTGCTGGTGGTCGCCCATCACGCCGATGGGGGCGTGAATGGAGCCGTGGTCACGTGTGCCGGATGCGGTGATGCCGTGTATTTCGTCTTGGATATTGTTGTCGTGAGCCTGCGCAGTCATGGCAGGGGTAAGTATGGTTGCGGCGCACAGGCCGACTTTTAGAATCGTTTTCATTGTTTTGTCCTAAATTTAAAAGTTGAAGAAAATGTGGTTTAGGACAGGGCGGGCGGACCGCGGGTTTGATGGGCACGTGGAGAGGTGGTTTTAAAAACAGGTGTCGATGAATCGATATCGATACGTGTGATCGTGTGTTTTACGGGTTCGATCTCGACGATTGTCGGCTTGATGGCCGCAATATGAGTAAGGGCGCAGACTGCGCAGTTCTTCTTCAGGCTTTCCGGTGTTTCGGGGACTTTTTCGCCGTTTTTGTCAATCGTAATGACCTTGGAGCCATAGCCCGAGCAGATGGTGATCTGCATCGCGCCCGTAACTTCGGCCAGAACGGGCGTCATGTGGGCGCTGACCTGCATCAGCGCCGCAATCAGGGCAAATACATGAAAAAAGCGTTTGGCAAAGTTCATAACGGCCTTTATGGTGCAACGCACCCTCAAAAACAAGACTAAAAGTAACCTGCTGAAAGGACTGGGGAAATCGCGCTTTATTATGTTAAAGTTTGCAAAAAACGCGATTTTCATGTACATTCTTGGCATTCCAAATATAGCGGTAGACGCAGGTTTTGAGGGGTTTCAACACCGAATAACAAGGAGAACGTAATGGAAGTATGGATCTTATTTAACGAAGAAATTGAATCCTCCTCGGCGGAAGCATTTGAAGTCCGCAGATTCCTGTCAGAAGGCAAGGAAATGGGAATCGATGTAAAGGTTTTCCACCCCGAGCAATTTGACCTGCTCGTCGATGATGAAAACAAAGATACGATCCTGATTGACGGTAAACCGACACCACTTCCAGATTTTGTTTTGCCACGTTGTTACGTGATCGACAGCGGCTATTTCTCATTGGCTGTGGTGCGCCAGCTGGAACGCATGGGCGTTCGCATCTTTAATGACTCTGCATCCATTGAAATGGTTTCAGACAAAATGCACACACACCAGGCGTTGGCCGAAAGCAATATTCCTACACCGACAACGATGCTGGCGAAGTTCCCGATCGATATCGATCTGGTTGAACGTCATATCGGTTTCCCGATTGTTGTGAAGACATTGTTGGGCGTAAACGGTACAGGCGTGTTCCTGATCGATAACCACGATTCATTTGCCGATCTGATGAGCCTGATCGAGCAGACCAGCCCGAACATCCAGTTGATCTTCCAGAAATACATTGCGATGAGCCATGGCCGTGATTTGCGTTTGTTCGTTGTCGACGGCGAAGTTGTTGCCTCTATGGAACGCCGCGCCAATGACGGCGGTTTCAAAGCCAACTACACGCAAGGTGCGAAGGTTGTTCAGTTTAACCCGGACGAAGAAGCCCGCGAAATTGCGATCCGTACAGCGGAGATTTTGAATCTTCAGGTTGCGGGTATCGACTTGTTGTATGACCAGAACGGTTACACAGTATGTGAGGCGAATTCATTCCCCGGCTTCAAAGGTTTGGAATCATGCACAAAGGTGAATATTCCACAAGCTATCTTTAAAGCGATGCAACAGCGTATCGGCGCAGAGTATGCCGATCAGAACGTTACGGCGTTGGCTGCGAACGACGTTGCGAAAATCGCGTCTTAAGCTCTTAGCTCAATTATTGTGACAGTGATTGGAATGTGGTCGGCGCAGGGTCGGCCACAACCAGTTGACCACGGCGGAACTCGACAATGGCGAGGCCGCGTTCGATTGTGTTCCCGCGACGGAAGCGGAAGATACCATCCACACCGGAAAATCCGTTCGGATTATGAAGGTCGCTCGAGCTGAATGCCGGGCGGCCGCTTTGTTGCAGGCCGCGCTGGGCCAAGACGGCGACCAGAGCGGTGGCATCATATGACAGTGTAGACAGGCGCGGTGGGCGGCTGCCGAATGTGCGGACGAAACGGTCTTCAAAGCCTCTGCGTGCTTGTGGCGGCGGTGCAGCGAACCATGCGCCTTCCAGATTGGCTTCACTGGCGAGTGCGGCTTCATCGAGTAAGCCCGTACCCAGACGTTTAACATTGCGCGGCGGTAATTCGTAATGTGTAAGCAGCGAGCCGATGGCGCGGGCGTCTTGACCGCCGACGGGCATAAAGACGGCATCAAACGGTGATGTGCTCAAGTTTCCTGTGCTGCTGCGGGCATCAAAATTTGTGAATTCACGAACAACGGGGGCGAGGTTGCCGGTCCCCGGCGGATAGGTCTTGTTCTGGACAATGCTCACACCCGATTGGCTTGCGGCTTTGTTGAAAGCGTTAGTGACGACGCTGCCATATGCGCTGGCGGGAGAGATAACGCCGACGCGTGACATGCCGTTACTGGCGGCGTAGCGCGTGACGCGCTCTACCTGATCGAAAGGCAGGAAGCCCAT
>JAESRE010000048.1 GCA_016764775.1 Alphaproteobacteria bacterium | reverse complement strand
GAAGATGAATTATAAGATACACCAGGGGCCTCAGCAGGATGATAACCTCCTGTATAAAGTGGCCCAAACCCGGAAAAGTCTTCTGTATTCTCCAGTTTTTCCGTTACACGCACAGGAGTTGTATTCCACGCACCATTTTCGCATCTGAACGTATCGCGTATCAGGGCGTTTGTGCCTGTCGCAGCGCAGTCCTCTGTGGTTCGTATCTCGTTGTTGTAAATATCAATTTCATCACGAATTTCTTGCATGGCTTGATCAAAACCACCACCGGGATCATAAAAATTCGGGTCGGTTGGATCATAGTCATCAACAATGTCATCAATATCATCATCATCAAGCTCTCGAATTCTGTGACATTCACCTGAGAAAGCGTAGCCATAGTAAGTGCCCCCGTTAAAGAACGATGTAACATTCCGTGCGGGACCGCAAGTTGTCGTTAAGACCTGATCTGGACAAGCGATAGGCGGTTCGGTGTCACAAATAAGATTGCCGCTTGAATCGAAGCCGGTAACGTACTCACCAGTCGGGCATGAGAAATCTACCTCGTCCGTACATACAGGCGTCCCATTCCGAATTCCGATCAGGTAAGGTCCCGCGGGGTTACCGTCACACGTCAAACTCTCGTCAGCGGTCTGCCCTGCAATAAGATCCGGTCTAAAACAATTTGTTCCACCTGTAGTACAGAGTGAATCGCTTTTTACAGCACCTGTATCCGAAACAACCGTGCTATCTTCCACAAGAATAGTAGCGTCATCTACCACACTCAAAGCAACTTCAGCTGTAGCAAACGAAGAAGTGTCATCCGTTGTATTCGGACCGATAGCAAAGGATGTGCTCCGGCGCAGGTGAATATCCTGCGCATTAGCGGCCGACAATTGCCATTGCTCAATACCATCCGTTACGGAGAATGAAGTAATATCATCAAAAGCGTCACCCACAGCGCCTGCACGAAAAACAGCATCAGCGCGATCACAGTTTTCTCGCTCTAAAACAGGAGCCTGCGTCGCACAATCGCCAACATTAGCGCCCTCTCTGGAGATAGCGCCGACATTATTTTCACTGTGACTGATAACTATGAAATGGGCGCTGTCGGGATTAGTCGTTAACTGATTGTCATCAACATCAAGAACAGTGATACCGCCCATATCGTTTGCGAATGTAGTGTCATCCGTCATCATTTCGGTAACAGCATAGGTGAGCTGATTGTTTTCTCCATCATAAATTAACTCATGCGGAAGATTCAACTGCCTGAAAGGCAATGCACCAATAGCCACATCCTGATTGGGCAAAGCTTTGTTACTGGCTACGATAACAATATCGCCTGCATCAACACATTGGTCCCCTGCCCTGGATTCCATACCGTAGTCAGCATCACCTAGCACCGCATCGGGTCGAGCAGGACATGGATAACGACCGTATATAGAGCGAAAATTCCCGATTGCCTGCGTTGCCGTTGTCACAGCCGTTACTGTTTCGTCACGGCGTTGGTCTTGTAAAAAGAGTGAATAACCGTGTAAGGCGGGTACAAGCAGGACGCCTATAACGATCATTGCTATGGCCATTTCAACCAGTGAAAAGCCTTTTTGGTCTCTAATTAAGGTGTTGCGCATATCGGGTCTCCATTTGCATCGATTCCTACCATAAGCTGCGCTGTGTCAGCGCAATCAATTCTACCAAAGCCTGTTCCCGGGGTAGTGTTCTCAGGAAAGACAAATTCAAGGCCGCCGTCGGGCATGCCGTTATTAAGCACGTTACCGGCGTTATCCACCGGTGTCGCGCAGTAAACCTGGCTGTTAGCTAGCCATAAAATGGGCTCGTCGCCTGGCAAGGTATTCAAATCGCAATTCATATCAGGGCTGATACCTGCTATGAGATTAGGATCAAAACACTCCCCACCGTTTCTACATATAGAGTCCGTTAAAATGGCGTCGGCGTTCATGTCACCGACAACATGAATTTTGGCTAGCGGGTCTTCCGTACCTATACCGATCCGAGAGGACGTCGTTAGCGCAAAGTCACTGGAGTCTAAACTTTGATACCAAAGATCAAGTGGAATAGCGTTTTGCTCTAAGGTGTAGTCATCATAAAAATTAGCGCCCGCCGAAAGATTGGTCGCTATACCGCCACCCAGATCATTCGCAACGGCGTTGTTTTCACGCATGATAAAATCAGCGTCAAAATCACAGTTTTCACTGTCTAAACCTGATAAAACGGGAGGACATGGTAAGACTTGCGCACCATATTCAGCATAAGCACCCCGCCCACTCTCACCGTGAGATAATAAAATAAAATCAAAGCGGTCAGCCGGAAGCAGCCCTACCCCGACTTCTCCGTAACCTTGCACATTTACATCACCAAAAGTAGTCGGGCTGTAAGCAGCTGTTTTCCCCTGATCTACGGCATACAAAACTTTGTTGCCCCAATAATCCAGTCCCTCTTCGGGGTGCATCCCCAAATCCTCGGTGGGGACACCACCTATCAACACGCTGCTACCGGCTACCGTTCTACATACGCCAGTTGGTGTAGGCCAGGATGGGCATGGCTGAAATGCCCCAGCTTCTACACCATACAAGGGATCATCAGGACCGACCAAAAGATTGGAAGGCACAGGATACCGGCCAGTTTCAATTACAAACTCGTTAATTTTGTTGCGGATACGCGTAAACAAACCTTCGTTAAAGGTTTCCTTTTCATTGGCAAGCTGAATTTTATAAATTTCAATCAGAGGCAACGTAAGCAGGCCAATAACAATCAGCCCGATAGCGATTTCAATAAGGCTAAAGCCCCGGTTTTTGTTAGTAGATTCCAATTCACGCACTCCTAACCTAATTTTACCGCGATTTTAGTAAAAATTTATTTAATTGTGTGGGTGGTCAACGCAGTTAGAATCAAGAATAATTCTGATATTAACACATTGTTTTTTTGCAAAAAATAGACGTTTTTATGTCCGATACACGCAATTTCGATGATTTGGTGGCCGTTATGGCCGCGTTACGCAACCCTGATGGTGGCTGTCCATGGGACCTTGAGCAGGATTTTAAATCAATAGCACCCTACACTATCGAGGAAGCCTATGAGGTTGCGGACGCCATTGATCGTGAGGATTTCCACGACTTGCGCGAAGAGTTGGGAGATTTATTGCTCCAACCTGTATATCACGCGCAAATGGCTGCAGAAGCTGGCCATTTCACCATTAATGACGTTATAGGCGACATTACCGAGAAAATGATTACACGCCACCCGCACGTTTTTGGCGACGGTGAGGCGCAAAACCCTGATGATGTGGATAAAATCTGGGACGAGCGCAAAAAGGCCGAGCAATCAAAAAAGACCGGAAACACCCCAGAAAGCGCCCTTGATGGTGTAACGAAGGGACTTCCAGCCCTGTTGCGGGCGCTAAAACTGCAAAAAAAAGCCGCAAAAGTAGGTTTTGAGTGGCCAAAAGTCGATTTTGTGCTCGATAAATTAGAAGAAGAGCTAACAGAACTACGTGAAGCGGTCCAAAAAGGTACAATTAAAGACAAATCCGATGAATTAGGGGATGTTTTATTCGTTGTAGCCAATCTGGCGCGCATGCTGAACATCAACCCCGAAACGGCACTAAGAGACTGTAACAACAAATTTGAACGTCGCTTCAAAGGCGTAGAAAGAATTCTTAAACAAAAATCTATAGATATTGAGACCGCAAGTCTGGAAGATATGGAAGCCGCTTGGAATGAAGAAAAACGTAAAGAGCGCGCCTAAAATCTAGGCCACATTAGGAATATCTTCTAAAAACAGAGTGTACGTGTTTTCCCATGCTTCTTCTGTGCGGGCTGCGATCAGTCCTATTCCACGCTCTTTTGCCTGATAAACGCTTCCGTCCCATTTCGCGACATGACCACCCGCCTCCGCTATAATAAGAGCGCCCGGCAAATGATCCCACGGCTTGATCCGGGTGTATAAAGCAAAGTCTACGCGACCTTTCAGCAGGTTGAGATATTCATGCGCAGCACAACCAATAGACACGCACCCGTCATACTTCTTACTGATCTCCTTGATATACGGACGTTGTTCTATCGGGAAATAGCGCGGGTTCACAAACCCTGTGGGGCTATCACGTAACGCATCTTTATCTATGCTGGCGAGTTCACCGTTAATGTGTGTTCCTGCGCCCTTTTCAGCGTAAATCATCTCGTCAGCCAGAATGTTGTATATCCAAGACATGACGGTTTCGCCGTTACGGATCAACGCAAGCATGATGCCGAATTCCGGACGGCCTCTGACAAAGTTAAACGTCCCGTCTACGGGATCAACAACCCAGATATCATTGGCACTGTTCTCAATATCGCTGATGATGATATTACCACTAGAGACCCCCTCCTCGCCTATAACCACTGAACCGGGAAGCACTTCAGGCAGTTTTTCGCTGAGATACTCCTCCGCCTCGATATCGGCCTGCGTCACAAGGTCGTTCGGACCCGTTTTGGTCGAAATTTCGTGTTCTTGTAACATTTGGAAACGGGGAAGAATGAAGCGGTCAGCGGTCTTTTTCAGAAGATTTGAAATGATTTCAGGATTTACCGCTTGCATGCTCTTCGCTCGTATATTGGTACTGGGATTGGAATTTATTCATATTCGCAGGATCAATACGGACGCTACAGAATATAAACTTACCCTGATCATCACGGGAGACAACGTCTGCATGCTCATAAAGCCACGCGAGAGCTTTCCCGTCTGCAGCATTGATCTTGTATGTTACTTTAACATGCTGCTCTGCAGTAATGCGAGCAATTGCTTCAAGCAGTTTATCCGTGCCCTGCCCCTTTGCGGCAGAAACCAACACCATCGAACGCTCAAAACGCGCTTTGCGCTCTATGTCCGCAAGCTCATCCTCGTCCAGAGCGTCAATCTTGTTATAGACCTCCAGCACGCGCGGGTCGTTCTCGTATTCGATCCCCATATCTTCAAGGATGTTAATAACGTCGTTACGCTGCGCCTCATAGTCAGAACGCGACACGTCAATAACATGCAGGATGACATCCGCGTGCAGTGTCTGCTCCAACGTCGCACGAAATGCCGCGATCAGGTCGGTCGGCAAGTCCGATATAAACCCGACTGTGTCAGACAGGATCACGGCCTGTCCATTCGGTAACTCAATCTTGCGCAAAGTCGGGTCAAGCGTCGCAAACAGAAGGTCCTTGGCAAATATCTTCTCTCCCGTAAGCGTGTTGAATAAAGTCGACTTACCCGCGTTCGTGTACCCGACCAAAGCAACGGCAGGATACGGGACCCTTTCACGGGCTTTACGTCCCAAATCACGGGTTTTACGAACCTTTTCCAATTCTGATTTGAGCTTAACAATCCGCTCGCTGATCAAACGGCGGTCAATCTCGATCTGCGTCTCCCCCGGACCGCCCATAAAACCGGCACCACCCCGCTGACGCTCCAAGTGTGTCCATGAACGAACCAGTCTGGACCGCTGGTATTCAAGTGCGGCCAGATCAACCTGCAACACACCTTCCTTGGTTTGCGCTCTCGCACCGAAAATCTCGAGAATAAGACCCGTACGGTCAATAACCTTGGCTTTCCATGTACGCTCAAGGTTACGCTGTTGAACAGGTGATAAGGCATAGTTAAAGATAACGATATCGGGTTCAAGATCATCAACGAGCCCCTTTATGCGCTCACGCTGTCCCTTGCCCAGAAAGTGCCCTGCCTGAATTTTATCGAGGTTGAAATCGTCAATATGCACGACATCAAGGTCAATAGCCTTGGCCAGTCCTTCAATTTCTTCAATTTTTTGCTGTGTAGAACGCGCAGACGACTTGTTCAGCACCGGATGAATAATCAGGCAGCGCTCGGGAACCTTTTCCGTGCTGTATGTTATAGCTTTTCGCTTGCTCATAAAATGGAGAAAGCCTTAAGCGTCGGCTTTCTCTGCTTCTTCCGCTTTTTCAGCTTGAGCCGCTTTGCGGGTCTCTTCGTCATCATGCAGGTTCAGAGGACCGCCCGGCATAATTGTTGAGATCGCGTGCTTGTAGACAAGCTGTACGTGTGATTCACGTCGGAGCAGCAGGCTGAAATTATCGAACCAAGTGACAACACCCTGAAGTTTCACACCGTTTACCAGAAAGACCGTAACGGACATTTTTTCCTTACGGATCTTATTTAAAAAGATATCTTGTACCTGTTGTGGTTTATCGCCCATTTTTACCGTTTACCATATTTTAAAGTGGTTAAAGTTGACATTTGTTACACTTTTAGAGGGTTTCAAGCATATTGCAACAAAAATTCATGAAATTTTTTACAATTTGGAAGGTGTAAGTCTATATCATAATTGCCTAATATGTGCGTCGCCTTTTCCGCTTCTTTCTCTTTGTCCAAAATCAGGATCGTTTTTGACCCGACAGCATTGGAGCATGCAGTGTCATTTTCCGTGTCGCCAACAAACCAGACGTCCTGAGGTTCCAGTCCTTTTTCAGCGCGCGATATACCCAGCAAAAGCGGATCAGGCGCGGGCTTGTCGTTCGCCGCATCGGCTGCACCAACGACGACATCAAAATATTTGCCCCATTCGAAGTTTTCGATTTCCGCCTCGACAATGGCGCGTTTTTTGTTGGTAACAACACCACAAGGAATCTTCATATGCTTGAGAAGCTGTAACACCTCCTCCGCACCTTCCAGTGGCTTGAGATGGGAAACATGGTGCTCCGTTACATATTCTTCGAAATGCTTCTTGGCTTCTTCGCCTTGGTCACCGTAAATTTTGACATACAGCATCTCTCTTGGCTTGCCGAAGTGCTGCGCGAAGTCCTCAAGTGTGAAGGCAGGAATGCCGAGCGCTTTTCTGGCGTAGTTGTGTGCTGCGTGCAGAAAGCCGAAACTGTCGACCAACGTGCCGTCCCAATCGAAAAATACTATCTTTGGTTTTGGAAGCGTCATACTGTGTCCTTATAAAGTACGTGAGAAAGTTCAATGTCCTTGCCGAAATATCGGGATGCCTGTCGGGTGTATTCCGGCGTCAAATCGGTAACCAGAAACGTATCCGCACCCGATTTACCGATTTTGGTTTCACTTTCAGGATGGCGGTTCAAATAGTCTTTCAGCTTTACAGGCACGATTTCATCCTGTGAAAACACTTCGATATTATATCGGTCGCGAACACGGTCTTTCAGACAGGTGTAATGCGTACAGCTTAAAATCACAGCTTCGATACCTTTATCCATCAGTGGTTTCATATAATGGTCTAACACTTCATCCATCCATTGCATTCCATCGTGTTCGATTAAAGGCACAAGCAAAGGCGTATTGACCTGATGAATTGTGATGTTCGGGTTAATCTTTTGCAGCTCCTGCAGATAGACCTTCGAATGCACCGTGTAATTGGTGCCGAGCAACCCTAAATTCTCGACGCCCCTATCAATAGAATACTCGATGGTTGGCACAACAACACCCAGAATGCGGCGCTCCGGAAAGTGTTTCGGCAGCCACTCCTGTTGTAGCTTGCGCAGAGCAGATGCGCTCGCCGTATTACAAGCCATGATAATGATCTGACAGTTTTCTTGCGTGAACAGATACTCGATACAGTTCTTTGAATAGTTATGGATGGCTTTTTCTGATCGGTTGCCATAGGGGACGTGCAAAGTATCCCCCAGATACACCATATCCAGATCAGGCAGATGATCTCTGATTGCGCGGCTGATCATAACGCCACCCAATCCTGAATCAAAAACCCCGAGTTTCATGGTTTTTGCCTTTTGGAAGATCAAAACAGATCCACCTGAACCGAGAACATCTTCTCGACGTTCTGCGCCTGTGAACGGGAGGCCAGAATGATGACGTCATCCCCTGCTCTGATTGTAAAGTTCAGCTCAGGCATGATGAATTGCTCATCACGGATTACACCGCCCACAATCACCTCGTGCGGCAGGTTCAGCTCTTCAATTGTTGTGTTCACGATAGAGGAGGTTTCGGATACCTCCGCCTCGATAACTTCGGCAAAACCATCACGAATATTGTACAGACCTTTAATACGACCACGGCGAACGTGCTGCATGATATTTGCCACAATGATGGATCGCGGTGAAACCATCGCATCAACCCCCAAAGGACCGACAAGCGGATAGTAAGCTTCGTTGTTTACGAGTGTAATGGCACGTTCACAACCATATTGCTTGGCCAGCAATGACCCCAGAATGTTACTTTCATCGTCATTGGTTACCGCAACTAGCGTCTCGGCGTTATTAATAGATGCTTCGGCCAGAATATCCTTATCCAGTGAACTACCATTCAGAATGATCGTGTTCTCGAGATGCTCGCTGAGGAATTCCGCACGCTCCTGATCCTGTTCAATCAACTTGATCTGCACACTCTTGGAGCGCTCCTTGATCAACTTCGCCAGCGTAATACCAATATTACCGCCGCCTGCGATAACGATTTTACGGGCTTCTGATTCTTCATGGCCGAACGCCGTCATCACGCGTTTCAAATGGTTCGTATCAACAATGAAGTAGACTTCGTCGCCGACTTCCAACTGGTCGGTATCATCGGGAATAATCGGTCTGTTTTTACGCAGGATCGCCAGAACCTGAAACGATAGGTCAGGGAACAGGCTGTGCAACTGACCAAGCGGCGTATTCACGACCGGACAATCTTCTTCGCAGACAACCCCGATCATGTGCGCCAGACCATCGGCGATGACATTCACAAACGTGGTACCGGGCACGGCAAGGCGTTGATAGATGTCGTTGGCGACAATCACCTCAGGCGAAATAATCACATCAATCGGCATATGCGCACGGCTGAACAGGTTCGACCATTCAGGCTGCAGATAGGATTGCTCGCGCACACGAGCGATTTTCTTAGGGATACCGAACAAGGAGTGGCCGATCTGGCACGCCACCATATTGATCTCGTCGGATTGGGTCACAGCAACGATCATATCGGCATCATTAGCCCCCGCCGCTTTGAGAATATCAGGACGCGACGCATGTCCCAGAATGGCATTCACATCAAGTTCGTCATGTATGCGCGCGATCAAATCCTGACGCAGATCAACAACGGTAACGTCGTTTTCTTCCTTCGCCAGATATGCGGCAATGTTATAGCCAACCTGTCCGGCTCCACAAATAATGACGCGCATAGCTTAAGCCCTTTTCTTTCTGGTTGAAGCTGTATCCAACTCAGTCACATCTGCTTTTGTCTCTTCAGCAGGTTTTTCATCAGTCGAACCGATATTCAAGGATTTAAGCTTTCTATGCAATGCCGAACGTTCCATTCCTACAAACTTTGCTGTCTGTGAAATGTTGCCTTCAAAGCGGTCCACCTGCGTCAGAAGATATTCCTTTTCAAACAACTCACGTGCATCACGCAGCGGTATCTCCAGATACATATCGTTCAGCTCCTGAAGGATTGGGGATTGCCCTGCCCCGTTCTCACCGTTAACTCCGGTGATTTCAGGAGGAAGATGCTGCACATCAAAACACTCACCGTCCTCAAGACTATGCATGATGCACATCCATTCGATGACGTTCTTGAGCTGGCGTACGTTTCCAGGCCATGTATAGGATTTCAGGCGACGCAAAGCAGCCTTAGTGAACACCTCTTCATCTGTCATGTTTTGCAGCTCACGGACAAAATGTTCAGCCAGTGCGGGAATGTCCTCACTGCGCTCTTTCAGCGCCGGCATGCTGATCGGCACAACATTCAGGCGGTAATACAAGTCGTCCTTGAACGCGCCGCTTTGGACGGCTTCTTCTATGTCCCGTCCGCTTGTCGCAATCACGCGGATATCGATATTCATGTTTTTGGTATCGCCCACGCGCTTGAATGTCTTTTCCTGAAGCACACGGATTATCTTACTCTGCGCCTCTATCGGCAGGTCCGTCACCTCATCCAGAATGAGCGTTCCGCCTTGCGCTTGCTCGAACACACCGATTTGCTCGCTGTCTTTGGCGCAGCCGAACAATTCAACTTCGAAATCATGCGCATTCAGCGTGGCGCAATTTAAAGTCACCAGAACCTGATCCGCACGCAGGGAATATTTGTGAATCAAACGCGCAATAACGCCCTTACCCGTACCGGCTTCACCTTGAATAAGGATACGGCTGTTTGTAGGTGCGGCTTTTTCAATGACCTGTTTGATATTCTGAATTTCTGAAGACTGCCCGATCAGGTCGTCCTCGAATGTGAGGTTTTGCTTCTTCAAAGCCGCATTTTCACGCAGCAGGCTGGCATTCTCCAGTGCGCGTGAAACCATCATCAACAAACGGTCGGATTTGAACGGCTTTTCAATAAAGTCATATGCACCGTCTTTAATAGCGGACACGGCCGTTTCGATCGTGCCGTGACCACTGATCATCACAAAAGGAAGTGAGCGTTGCTTGCTCTTGATCTCACGAAGGATCTCAAGCCCGTCCATATGGCTGTCCTGTAACCAGATGTCCTGAATAACGAGGGCGGGAACCGCCTCTTCGATAGCCGCAAACGCTTCCTTGGAACCACCGGCCTCACGTACGGTGTAGCCTTCGTCCTCCAATATGCCGCGGATAAGTGCGCGGATATCGGCTTCGTCGTCAACTATGAGAATGTCTTTGGTCGTCATGCGGATATTTTGATTATAAGCCTATTTAAGCGGATTTTTGTGCACGGGAATAGCTGATTTTTTCAATCGGCAATATCAGAACCGCCGTTGCGCCCCCTAAGGAGGTCCATGCTGTGTTATTCTTTAACCAGTCGGGCGCGCCGAGAATGAGCTCTCCATTATGATCATCCATGATCTTCTTCACGATCGCAAGCCCAAGCCCTGTCCCCTTTTCTTTATGAGTTACATAAGGCTCCAGCAAAGAGGTGATTTCTTTGTCTTTCGGGAATCCTGCTCCGTTATCACTAATCGCAATAAACATCTCGTCTTCGTTATGCGTTCCCAGAACAACTGAAATTTTGGGCTTTTTGATTTCCTTACCTGAATCATTCAAGGCCGTTACGGAATCGAGCGCATTTTGCAGCAAGTTGTTAAGCGCCTGGCGCATCAGTTGCTGGTCGATATTGGCCAAATAAACAGCGTCTTCAAACCCACTAAGCATAAAGTCGGTTTTCGAATGCGCCTGACGGTAAATACTCAAGGCGTCCTGAACGTTCGCATTCACATCCTCGACTTTGAATTTCGGCTCGGGCATACGGGCAAAGGATGAGAACTCATTCACCATGTGGCCGATATCCTCGACATTCTTGATGATCGTCGCAATACACTGCGCAAAGGTTTCAGGATCGTTCTTGATATCCTTGAAATACTTGCGCTGCAAACGCTCTGCAGAAAGCTGGATCGGCGTCAGCGGGTTTTTAATCTCATGGGCAATACGACGTGCGACATCCGCCCATGCGGCCTTTCTCTGCGCAGACTGCAAAGCCGTAATGTCGTCGAAGGTCACAATTGTCCCCGTTTCTTCGTCACCGATTTTCTCGCTGGTAATACGGAACAGGAAGACGCGGCGTGGCGCTTCTGCGCGCTCAATCGGCAACTCACCCTGCGTGATGCTGTTCGGCTTTTTGTGCGCTTCTATCAAAAGCTCTTTCAACTCGGGGATAAGCTCCTCAACCGACTTGCCGATAACACCCTCTTTATCGATACCCAGCAATTCCGAAGCAGATGCGTTCACAACGGTAATTTCACCTGTTTGGTTTACACCGATAACACCGGACGTAACCCCCGTAAGAACGGTTTCGGTAAAGTGACGACGACGGTCCAGCTGTCGGTTCGCATCCAGCAACTCGCTTTGCTGCTCCTGCACGCGGCGGGTCATACGGTTGAAAGATTGCGCAAGATATTCGAACTCCTGAATGGTTTTTTGCTCGGGTACGCGGGCGGACAAGTCCCCTGCGCGCACACGGTCAGCCGTGGTAATCAATGTACTGATCGGATTCACAAGCTGTCTGGCCAGCAACAACCCGAACCAGATCGCACTGGTCAGCAACAACAAACCAACAACAACAAAGATCATCGTCAATGTGACCTGAAGGCTGGAAAGCCTGTCTTGCAGGGTCGCATAATCCTGTGTGGCTTTACGGGTCGCAGCCAAGTGACTGAGAACCTGCGGGTCGATCATCCGCCCAACGAAAAGATAGGCGTCGAGGAAATTGTCGAGCTTCACAAGGGCGCGTACACGGTCTTCGTTGCCGCCCGTCATAATAATGACCTCACCGTCTTCCGCGGCATTCATCGCGTAAACGGGAATATCCTCGAACTCCAGAGAGAACGTGAGGTTCGAACGCGCAATAATGCGCCCTTCGGTATCAAAAATAATTGCTTCGGAAAGGTCTCTCAGAATAGATTGTGTTTGAACCACCTGCGCTAACGCCTGCTCATTCACAAGCAGCAATCCGGCTTCACGGTTCAAATCATTCGCCATCGCCAACACATCTGCCCGAATGGTCTGTGTGTGCTCCTCCAGATACGCTTCGGCCACCGCTTGTGACTCATCAACCGCTGTTTGAACGCGGTCACTGAACCAGGTCTGCACACCGAAATAAAAGAACACAGCAGAAAAGATCATCATTGTGATCGCGGGAATCGCCGCGAGCATGCTGAAAATATAGACAAGGCGTACATGCAGGTGAGAACCGGCCAGTTTACGTTTGCGCCCGCTCCACAGCGACACAATCCGGCGGACAATAATCCCGACAATCAGCAGCAACAGAACGAAATTGATATTCAACAGCCAGATAACGGTATCGGGATCATTCCCGAACGGCGGCGTCTCGGTCAAAGCGCCGTAAGTCGCAATACAGCTTATAATCGAAGCCAGAACCAAAAGAGTAACAAACGCACTCTTCAATTGACGGAACTTGGGTGGCCGTTTTTTATCGTGGCTTCTGTAGCCAAGGATGGATTGAATACTGATGCGCTGAAAAGCCATTATCTTTACTTTACGATCTTCACTATACTACCGCATATAATTTTGCGCGTGTAGCCGTTGCAAAAGGTGGATTATACATATACACAAACAACGGAATTAGCAAGTTTTACAAGGGTTTTACCTGTTTGAGGCCTTATGACGACAACACCTAAAATCTATGCCCTCATCGCCGCCGCAGGCAACGGCTCCCGTCTTGGTGGAGAAAAACCCAAGCAATACCAGCTATTAGCGGGCAAGCCCGTACTTCGTCACACGGTCGAAACTTTTGTAAAAGCGGGCGTTTTCGATGGAATCAGGGTCATAATCGCTCCACAGCACGCAGAACTGTATCATGACGCCGTAAAGGGTCTGGATATAGGCGATCCAATACATGGTGGAAAAGAAAGAAAAGACAGTGTCTACAAAGGATTAGAGTTTTTTGCTAAAGTATCACATGATGACATTGTCTTGATCCACGACGCCGCTCGCCCCTTCGTAACAATCAAGCAAATAAAAGACCTTATAGCGGCCACAAAGACGCACAAAGTTGCAACTCTGGCCACCGGCGCAGCCGATACGCTCATGCGCAACGAAGGCGCTGAATATGTGAATCGTGACGGGCTATGGAACCTGCAAACGCCGCAAGGCTTTCATTACGGATTGATTCTGCAGGCTCATAAACAACACAACACGGAATCTGCATGGACCGACGACACCTCTATGCTTGCCGCACAAGGCCATCCGATCCACATCGTCGAAGGCTCACGCAAGAATTTCAAAATCACGACACCGGATGACCTCACTATGGCCGAACAACTTATGAAACCCTCATTCATCACCCTTACGGGGCAAGGATACGACGTTCACACATTCGAGGATGAAACCGAAGGTCCCGTTCGCCTATGCGGTGTTGATGTCCCGCATCGTCGCGCGCTGGCCGGACATTCCGATGCCGATGTCGGCCTGCATGCCATTACCGACGCATTGCTCGGGGCCATGGGCGATGGAGATATCGGACGCCACTTTCCGCCATCCGACAATACATTCAAAGATATGGATAGCGCGATTTTCTTGCGCAAGGCCGTTGAAATGCTCAAAGATAAAGGTGGCAAATTGCTCAACATCGACCTGACACTGATATGCGAGGAACCTAAAATCGGCCCCCATGCCGCACTAATGCAGCAACGTGTCGCCGAAATAGCCGAGCTTAACGCCAAGCGTGTAAACATCAAAGCCACAACCACCGAAGGGTTAGGCTTCACAGGACGCAAAGAAGGCATTGCCGCCCAAGCCATTACCACAATCAATTTACCGGAAGAAGCATGACCGAACCTGCACCCGTACAATACGAATACAAAAAACCGTATTTCTGGATCGCTGTATGGTTCGGGTGCGGCCTTTCCCCCAAAGCACCCGGCACTGTAGGTAGTTTGGGCGCCCTCCCCCTCGCAATCCTAGCGTTCATTTATGGAGGGTTGCTGCCTTCAATCATCGGATTACTGATCGTCACCATGATCGGCTATGCCGCATCTGTACGGTTCGAACAGGCAACGGATACACATGACAGCAAGATGATCGTCGTTGATGAGGTTGTCGGGCAATGGATATCACTCCTCCCTGTCTTCATTTACTTCGGCCTTAACCCGATAATGATCGCACTATCATTCCTTCTGTTCCGCTTTTTTGACGTGCTAAAGCCATGGCCTGTATCCTTCTTTGACCAGAAGGTGGGCGGTGCCGTCGGCGTAATGGCTGATGATGTCGCGGCCGGCATTATGGCCGCTCTATTAATCACAGGAGCATATTATGCAGGGCTTGGTTGAAGAACTATCAGGATTACTGAGAGAACGCTCCAAAATGCTTGTCACTGCCGAGTCGTGTACGGGCGGGTTGGTCGCCGCTGCCATTACTGAACTCGCAGGCTCTTCCACTGTTTTCGAACGCGGCTATGTGACCTATTCCAACGAAGCCAAACGGGAATCACTGGGCGTCACTGCCGAAACGCTGGACCAATTCGGCGCCGTCAGCAATGAAACCGCCAAAGAAATGGCGCAAGGCGCACTCAAGAACAGTCATGCTGACATTGCATTGTCTATAACGGGCATTGCAGGCCCCGGAGGCGGAAGCCTCGAAAAACCGGTTGGAACCGTCAGTTTTGGTTGGTGCCTCAAAGGTCAGGAGCCTGCATCGGAAACACAGCTCTTTAAAGGGTCACGCGCCGAAATCCGTGACGCAGCAGTCAAACACGCACTCACATTGGCGATCGAAGCTTTAAAAGATCATTCCTGAAGCGTAGGCGGCCCGTAAATCACACGCGCACGCTCCTCAAATGCGCCGACCATACGGCGGATAACTTCCTGAAAAAATAGATTAGCAAGCCCTTGTAAAGCTTTGTTTTGAAACTCAAATTCAACACAGAAATCCACGAGACATGATCCGTCCGGTTCCCTGCTGAACCCCCAATGGTTCTTGAGATGTTTGAGCGGCCCGCGCAAATACTCGATATATATCTTACCGGGTGTCTCTTGCGTTGGTCTTTCCACAATAACTTTTGATGAAAACTTCTCACGGATCAGCTTATACCCGACCACAAGATCGGCATAAAAAACAGTATCGCTTTCACGCGTATTGATCCGGCTGCCAACACACCAAGGCACGAATTCTTTGTATTTATCGACATTTGCGACCAGATCAAACATCTGCTCAGGCGTGTATGGAAGCCGTTTTTGTTCAATATGGGTCAGCATAGGATGGAACCAGTTTATACCCGGCCTTGTTGGTTTAGTACGTTAAAGTTAATAAAGGAATAGATACAATGAAGGGTCTTTTAATGTGGTTAGTGGGTGTTCCCATACCAGTCATCATACTATTATACATCTTTGTTTTTTAGGTTATTCAACCGCCAGTGTCATGAGAGCTTCGGGCTTGTTTGGGTCGGGCGCCACAGGTGTTGAAACCGCCACAACAGTCAGGTTTTGCTCGCCGTCTTGCGTTTTAATTTCAAAGCCGGAACTGTTCAAGGAACCTATATTCTCAGTATCACGGTATTGGATAACCACACCTTCCAGATTTTTCTCGGCCTCTTGATAAACCTTTTTCATCTGCCCGTGAATTGTTTCTGCGTCTGCTTTCTGCGCAATGACATGACAGTTGGTTGTTTCGCTATCAACAACCACAACAAAGTTGCCTTTAGGGAAACTTGCCGCCCACGCCGTACCATTCTCTACATTCATTAAATCAAGGAACACGCCTTTTTTCTCGTCTTCAAAACGCGGGAACTGGGAATCCAGAAACTCTATACGCTTTTCGGTCAAATCACCGGAATGCATCATAAAGCAGGCTTTGGCGAAAATGTTGGATGCAATCACAGCGCGCTCTTTTTGAACGGCCGCATCGTCTGCGTATGCCGCACCGGCAAAAGTAAAAAACAATACGAGTGTCAGAAAAGTTCTCATCAGTCGAAATCCTTGGATTAGGGTTCTACTCAGCAGCCTGCTTCGCAAGATGCTCTTCGCGTGCGGCCTTCAGTTTGGCAAAGTCATCACCCGCATGATGTGATGATCGCGTGAGTGGCGTCGCTGACACCATTAAAAAGCCTTTGTTTCTGGCCATTCTGGCGAGTTGTTCAAACTCCTCAGGTGTCCACCAGTGCATGACAGGCGCATGCTTGGGTGTTGGCTGCAGATACTGGCCGATTGTGATGAAATCAACACCGGCGGCACGCATGTCGTCCATAACCTGCCCTACTTCCTCCTTGGTCTCACCTAGACCGACCATAAGACCGGATTTTGTGAATGACAGAGGATCTAGCTCCTTCACACGCTGTAACAAGCGCAATGAACGGAAATAACGTGCACCGGGCCGAATTGTCGGATACAGACGCGGCACAGTCTCGAGATTGTGGTTAAATACATCAGGGCGTGCATCAATTACGGTGTCCCAGTCACTCTGGTTTCCGCGGAAATCTCCGGGAAGGATTTCAACCGTCGTCTCGGGGCTTTTCATACGAATAGCCTGAATTGTTTTCACGAAATGCTCCGCGCCACCGTCCTGTAGGTCGTCACGGTCAACGGAAGTAATAACAACGTGTTTTAAGCCCATCTGCTTGACGGCTACACCAACACGTAAAGGCTCCAGCTTATCCAACTCATCGGGCTTACCTGTAGCAACATTACAAAACGCACAAGCACGCGTGCAGACCTCACCCATAATCATGAACGTTGCATGCTTTTGTTGCCAGCATTCACCGATATTCGGACAGCCTGCCTCTTCGCATACGGTCGTCAATTTCTGACGACGGACAATCTCTTTGGTTTCAGCATAGACCTTGCCCTGCGGCGCAGGCACACGGATCCAGTCCGGCTTTCGTCCTGCGGGACGGTCAGGGTTCTTTTGCTTTTCCGGATGCCGCTTGGCTTTATCAAGAAGATCGGGGTTATACGTCATAGCAGCCTATATATCAGAAAATTCCTTGGTTTCCACCACCAAAGGGAGTTTTTATTGACATATTTCCTTATCATTCATTATTGCGTTGCTTCAAGTGGAATTCCAAAGTCCATCAGCAGTTTTTCAAATGCCGGTTCGTACACGTGACAGCCGCCCCCACTAGAGCTGGCTTGCGTACTTTTGATCACATCGCGTTCATCTGTCGCGATCTTGATCTTGCAATTGTACGTATTGTACTCGGACACGTAATTGCGCGTCGTATTGGTGTATATGCCCCTGCGTCCGTCTATTTCAAACTCACCGTAATCATAATCGGTAATCGGATAACTGCTGGTGTAACCGCCACTCTCGGACCATGTATAGACAGTATCACCGACAATCGTCTGCTTTTTATCGGGATAGCCAAGATAATTGATCGCCGTTCGGATGTTCTGGCCCTTAAGGGCTTCTAACCCCGGTCCGACAGGACTGGGCGCACAAGCAGCCAGCAATAGAGCGGCGGCCACAAAGGCTTTAGAAGTGAATGACCTTGCCATAGGCGTCCAACACGCTTTCATGCATCATTTCGGACAATGTCGGATGCGGGAAGACCGTATGCATAAACTCTTCCTCCGTCAGCTCGGCTGACTTTCCGATCACGTACCCTTGTATAAGCTCTGTGACTTCTGCGCCGATCATATGCGCACCTAACAGTTCGCCCGTCTTTTCATCAAAGATCGTTTTCACAAGCCCTTCAGGCTCACCCAGAGCGATGGCTTTACCATTACCCATGAACGGGAAGCGACCCACTTTGATTTTGTGCCCCGCTTCTTTGGCCTTAGCTTCTGTCAAACCGACGCTGGCAACTTGCGGATGGCAGTAAGTACAACCCGGAATGTTTTCCTTTTTCATCGGGTGTACGTGGTTCTTACCTGCGATCTTCTCGATACAAATGATCCCTTCATGCGACGCTTTGTGCGCCAACCATGGCGGGCCAGTAACATCACCAATCGCGTAAACGCCCGGTTCGTCTGTTTCCAACCACTCATTCGTGATGATATGACCACGGTCAGTTTTGATCTTGGTTTTATCCAGCCCGATGTCTTCCGTATTGCCGACAATACCGACGGCCATAATCACGTTGTCGACTTTGATCTTCTCGGTTTTGCCTTTGACCTCGACATGCGCGGTAACACCGTCCTTGGCTTTATCCAACTTCTTGACCATGCCACCCGTGATGATCTTCATTCCCTGCTTCTCGAACGCCTTGTGCGCCATTTTGGAGATTTCCTCATCTTCCACGGGCAAAATGCGGTCAATAACTTCAACAACGGTGACGTCCGCTCCCATCGTGCGGTAAAAACTCGCGAACTCGATACCGATCGCGCCCGAACCTACAACCAGAATGGATTTAGGCATCTTTTCAGGAACCATAGCTTCCTTATACGTCCAGACCTGTTTACCGTCAGGCTCAAGCCCCGGAAGCTGGCGTGCACGTGCACCTGTCGCAACGATTATATGCTTTGCGGACAATGTATCCGTTTTCTTGCCGTCCTTCTCGATCGCAACCTTGCCTTTGCCTTCCAGCTTGGCGTACGCGTCATAAACGGTGACCTTGTTTTTCTTCAACAAATGACCAATACCGCCTGAAAGCTGTTTTGCGACACCACGGGAACGCTCAACGACTTTTTTAACATCAAAGCTTATATCTTTGGCAGATAAGCCGAAATCAGAGGCATGCTGCATCAAGTGATACACTTCACTGGACCGTAGAAGCGCCTTTGTCGGGATGCATCCCCAGTTCAAACAAATACCACCAAGGTGATTTGCTTCAACCAACGCCACTTTCATCTTCAGCTGTGCCGCACGTATGGCCGCCACATATCCGCCCGGGCCGCCACCAATCACAATCACATCGAAGTTTTTATCACTCATTTTCACTATCCATTCTTATTTTGGCTGTTACTTTTTCTAGAAACTCTCTTACTTCATCAATGTCTTCGACCCGCGTCGCCTGCTCGGGAAAGCGCTCAAAAGATTTCTCGGGTCCAAACAAAATCATAGGTTTTTTGAACTGGATCCCCAATGAAGCTTCATCGCGTGTGCCATGCTCTCCAGGTAAAATCACCAAAGCATGGCTTGTCATCACATTGACGAAATTGCGGCTAAAAGGCATCGCCGCTTTTTGCGCTTTAATATCCAACGGAGTCAAAATCGGAATCTCGATATAGGGATTAGGGTACTTCTCTCTGGGTACGAGATTGCCATCATAATCAACTGTCGGCACTACTCCGATGCTCAGGCCTGCACGATCTTCGACATCAGTAAAAGATTTTGCGACGGAGGTCATAACCCCTGCTCCCGCACCTGTCAGGAGATGGTAATCATGATCGGCAATCAGTTTGCCGACGGGTACCGAGAATTCTTCCCACTCCTTTTCGTGGGACCCCATCACGCCGACAATCGGACGCCGATCAATCATTGATTAACACCAGCCCTTTTTGGCATGTCCTGGGGGACAATGGTTGCCATAGCCACCATCATAACGGTCGCCATCGACCACAACACGGCCATCCTCGCCTTCTACCGTTGTTTTACAAGCAGTTAGAGCCAAAGGCATCGCCAGAATACTCAAAATAAATAGAATACGCATAATGTACTCTCCTTTCTTAAAGAAGCATGTTAACGGGGTTTTCTATATAACGCTTGAAGTGCTGTAACCATTCCGCACCGACTACACCGTCGACCGTTCTATGGTCGGTAGAAAGCGTCACATTCATCACGGTTTGAATCTTAATCTCACCATTTACAACCTTCGGCACCTGCTCCCCTGCGCCAACAGCCAGAATACAGCTTTGTGGCGGGTTCACGATCGCCGCGAAGTCTTTCACGCCGAACATACCAA
>JAESRE010000047.1 GCA_016764775.1 Alphaproteobacteria bacterium | reverse complement strand
GGGCGGCGGACTATCTTGCTGCGATCTCAGCGAGGGAAACGTCGATGAGCATTTGGGGCAAGATAATCGGCGGCGCGGCGGGGTTTGCGGAGCTTCAACCTGGCGCGGCGCCGGTGCTGGCGCGCGAGGGGCGGGCTCGGACTCGGCCTGCGCATACACAAGGATCGCGCCGGACTCATCGGTGCGCATCCTCATATTAGAGCCTGCCAGAAGACGGTCCAGCGCCTCATTGTCGGAAAACGTGCCCTCGACACCGCTCACCTGAATGCCTTCAGCTTGATCCGTACGGTAGATCAGATCCCGGCCCGACTGGGTGATGAAAGCATCCAGCGCCTCGCTCAGCGGACCGGATGGCAGGTCAAAGGATTGAGCCGCAGCAGCGTTCGGCTGCGCGATTGAGGGTGCGGCTGACAGCGCCACGAAGGCTGCGCCGGCGAATAGTTTTGCTGACAAATTTGCCATTGATTGTCTCCCCGAAAATCTGGGCGGGTGGCCAAATCCACTTCCCTTGGAAAGACAGGACGAGCGACCGGGCAAAATCCCTCAAACTTTTTGACATGGAATTGCAATATTTGCGGCACTGGCGGAAAACCGGGTTTCGGCCCTAGCTCCCGGAAAGCTCGATACGGCCAGTGCTGCGGTAAACCTGGAGGCCCAGCCCCTCCTCGGCCAGGCGGGCAAATGCCTCGACATTGTCGAGCGGGAAAGTCCCTGCGATCTCGACGGCCCCCGTGGCATTATCGGCGATCACAAGCTTGGTGGTATTATAGCGGTTGAACTCTGCCGCCACGTCACGCAGCGGTGTGTCGTCAAATCTCAAGCGGCCTTCGCGCCACAAAAGGCGGTCCTGAACCGTGCGTCCGCCCGAGCGTTCGACAATCACTCCATCCGGGCTGGCATAGCCGATCATGCCAGCCTCAAGAACGCTGGCAGCGTTCTCAATATCAGCGGCCTTACCGAACCAGACCGTGCCCTCGCTGACAGCAACTTCGGTGCCGGCATTAAGGAGCTCGATTCCAAAAGCGGTGCCGAGAACCTCAACACGTCCCTCCCCCGCATCAATCTGGAAAGGACGGTCTGGCGCCGGGGTGACCTCGAAATAAGCTTCCCCCTTCAACAGGGTCACGCGGCGCGCTTCTGGCGTATAGGCAACGCTGATACGGGTATCGGTGTTCAGCGTGACGGCCGATCCGTCAGCAAGCTGCACTGTCCTGATTTCGCCAAGGTAGGTCTCATAGTGGCTGGGCACGGGGGCTTCGCGCGCGGTGCCGAACATGCCCATCGTCCCCGCCCCGATAACCGCAATCGCCATACAGGCCGCAGCCGCCAGCGCCTGTATGACCGGGCGGCGAATGAATGACCGGGGCGCAGACAGGTCGCCGCGGCGCCGGGCCGCAAGGCGCTCGCTTCGCTTCCATGCGGCCAGCAAGCGCAGGAACGCGACGCGATGCAGCGTGCTCTCATGCACCCAGGCCGAAAACACAGGATCCTCGACGCTCAGCTCGTCCAGGTCGCACTCACCATGCAGCAAGCCGTTTCTGTCGAGGCGTGCAAGCCATGTGGCGGCCACTTCTTCGACCGCCTCAGCAGAATGAAGGGGAAACTCAGCGTTCATGCGTGCCCCGCTGCTCAGTCTTTCGCCCGGAGGCCTTACCGCGCTGCACGCCCTTGCGGGCCAGGGCATCGGCAAGCAGGCGCACGCCGCGGCTCACATGCCGTTCGACAGTCGGTTCGGAAACGCCAAGCGCGCGCGCCGTCTCGCGTTGCGAAAGCCCCTGGATACGCCGCAGGCTGATCACGTCGCGTGTACGTTTGGGCAGGCTTCTAAGTGCAGCTTCAAGCATGGTCAGTTCCTGGCGGGCCGAAACGGTCTCAAACGGCCCGGCCTCATCTGATGAGACGTCCCAGCTCTCAAAATCCATCACCGTATTTATGGAAACCACACGTTTACGCCGGATCAAGTCGACGATGAGATGGCGGGCAGTCGAGTACATAAGGGCGCGGGTATTGCGTGGCAGCTCCTTGGCCGCGGCCCTGTAGAGGCGGCTATAGACTTCCTGCCTGAGATCGCGGACCTCGGAGACATCCGACCAGTGGCGCGCAAGAAAGCGCTCGAGCTCCGCTTCAAGCGGCAGCACATCCTGAACGAACCAGTCATCGATAGATTTATCCATAGCGAGCGGCCATAGTGCGGATCGCTCCAGGCGAAAAGCCCCGCAAGACGCTGGCGCCCTGCGCCAGCTGCCGGTCCCCTACCTGCCGTATTAACAGCAGCCTCGAACTCGCAAAGTGCGAGCCGGGCTGACTGGGGCCAGCCTATTGAAGCAACCAAAAAGATGTAGGGGTTGTGGTTTGAAGCAACTTTATCTCCCTATCAGTCTATCGCCGTTCCCCTTGCGATAGCTTCATTCTGCATCGGGACACGTAGTCTTTGGCATTATAACTATTTCGATCCCAGCCCATGTTGAGTTTTCCGCCCGGCTCGGCAAACATAAAAACAGTTGGCTGCAGTCGACGGGGGAGAGAGTGAGCCATGAAGTTCGATTATAATTCAGTGATGAACACTCTGACTTATCTCGACGTATCTTCAGCAAATGCGAAGCTTCGCAGGATTGAGGATCAGTTGAACCGGCCTGTGCGTGACCCCGCCGCAGATCGCGAAGCAGCGGAGTTAATGGCCAATTTCAAGCTTGAAGAATCGTTCGACAAGTTGCTTGTCCGAGACGCGAAGATCGAAAAAGACGGATCAGCTCGAGAGTATTTTCAGACCGAGATTCTTGCCCTTGAACTGGTCAATCACGAACCAGAGGATTTTGATCGGCCGAGTTACGCCGCCAAAGTTGATCAGCTGCGCTACGCAACATTCAAACGAAGGAAAGAGCTGGCCGAAAAGTTTGGCAATGAGGGCCGGCGTCGGATCGAAGATCTCATCCAGCTCCCGTCGCTGATCGAACGGACTAAGAAGGCTTACGTCTTCGAAGAGGCGCGCCGCGCCCACAAGGGTTCATGGATACTCAACGGTGCGGCTATTCCGATGTATATGCTTGGCGCTTTATTGGTTGGCGCTGCAGCTTGGTTACCGACATATTGGGATGGACCCTTTCTCGACGTCATGAACGGAGATGAAAGCTATCGGCTTGCGCCGATTTTATTCGCAAGCGGCCTTGGTGTGGTCGGGGCTGTTGCCGTGATACGCTTACTTGTCTTTTTGCGGATTAAAACGAAGATCGGACGCGCAAAGCGAGGGGTAAACTATGAAGGTAACGTGCCGGTTTCGCTCTCGAAAGCAGCCAAGTATAGGGCTGACCGAAACGCGCGTCCGACGACGCAGCATACGCTCGATCGTCACAAGTTCGATGATTCGTCTCAGGATGGTTTGAAAACAGGTCTGAAGAAGCTGGAGAAGATGCTCATGGATGCGCGCCACTGGCTGGAAAAGAACTAATTGAACGCCCCGCCCCAGCCGCTCTGTTCACGATAAGCGGCAATAGCCGCCATCGCGGCAATCCTGTCGAGACGCTGGTAGGACGGCAATCCTTCCCCATAGCCAGATTTATGAGGTTCCTCTCCGTAATTATTCTTCAGCTGTTGCATCTCATCCAGCGTGCGTTCTACGACGCTCTCAAACTCATCGTCGCTCCACTGCCGAAAATATTCGAGATAGCAGGGACTAAGCATTTCGTTGGACTGGCTTGCTTTTGCAAGTGAGCCCGACGGCTCCAACCAGCGTTCAGCAACTTTCCGGCAATACTCATCACTCGTCTGGCTTGCCCAAGGCTGGTAGGACGCAAGCCCTGAAGGCACCTTTCCACCGCGCTCGCGCTGCATGTCGATCAGCGTTTCCAAATAAGCTCTGGATGCATCAGGTCGGCCACTCTCGGCCAGAAACCAACCAACATTTGCAAGATCGGCAAGCTTCCAGTCTTCCAATCCGTTGCGGAAAGATTTTGTCTCTGCCTCGAATATCGCCTCTAACTGATCGCGATAGTCGACATCGCTTTCGACAAAGCGCAACCCCCAGATCCAAGACAGATCGGACTCTCGCCAGCGCAAGGAACCGGTAGGGCCATAGCGCTCATCCAGCTCGGCCTTGACGCAAACAGTGTCCAAATCGCGCAAACATTCTTCGCCGGTCAATGGTGCGGTCCGGTATTCAGTCCAATAGGCATATTCCGGAACGAACTGACGCGCTGCGAAGATCACGACCGTGATCGCAGCAATGTCGGCCCATGGCCATGTCGTACCGTTCCGCTCTCTACGTCGTGACGTCATTTATCCCCCCCCTTTAGAAGGCAGAAATAATGAAAAGGGCTCCGGATGCCAAGCCAAGATCAAACAAGCGCATGGGCCGCAGTCATTCCAACGGCCACGTCGCAAAGTCATCCACGCTTATGAGCGCAAGATAACCGCGCAGGAAACCAAGAAGATATCGCTCCCGGTTAAGGTCAGGGATGCGGGCAAAATGAAATGGGTCTTCAGGGAGATGTCCGAACTCTTTCGAGGGTTTCTCTCAAGCCCTGTAAAGTCTGGGACAATGGCCGCTACGATGAGCACCAGACATCCGTTTGCGCATCAACGAGCGTTTTGCAATACGACCGCGAAATCGGACTTCGCCCCCGGTTTATTGTAATGTTTCCAATATGTTGGAAGGGGCGAAAATGCCCAAGAAACAAACTGGCGGTGCCGACTTTGTCTTGTGCAAATTTCCTGGTGCCCAGGAGAGGACTCGAACCTCCACGTCTTGCGACACACGGACCTGAACCGTGCGCGTCTACCAATTCCGCCACCTGGGCAATCTAGGTCTCGGAAGGCGGGGTGATACGGCGCACGCGCGGCAAGGTCAACGGGGAAATCCAGCAAGCTTCAGGCGTTTGCAGACCTGCTGATCAAGCGGCCAAGCCCAGTCCCTCAAAGGTAGAAATTCTCATTGCGTCGATCTGGTGAGATGTTAGTTTTTTCCCACAGCACTTAAAAAGCTTCTCTCACCAGATCCCGCGAGAGAAGAATGACTCACCGACAGCGAGAGAAGCCTTCTTGCGCATCCTGATTATCAATCCTCCACATCCATCTATCGGAAGTCGCATACCCGATGACCATTTGCCGCCACTCGGACTCCTCTGTATAGGCGGCCCCCTCCTGGACGACGGGCATGAGGTAACCTTGTTCGATGCGGAGTTCGGGCCTGCCACTCTCGACGAGATCACGAGCCAAGTGCGTGAGACAGAGCCCGACATAGTCCTGATTGGCCATTCAGGGTCGACATCAGCCCATCCCGTATCCGCCGAGATTGCCCGGCGAGCCAAGCGTGTCCTGCCAGACCTCATAGTGGTCTATGGCGGTGTCTTTCCAACTTATCACTGGGCGGATATCCTGCGCGACTGCCCGCAATTTGATATCATCGTGCGAGGCGAAGGCGAGGAAACTTGCCGCCAGCTGGTACGCATGCTGAGCGCAGGCGGAGACCTCGAAGGTGTCGCCGGCATCGCCATGAGGACAAATGGCCAGCCGGTTGCGACATCGCCCCGGGCCATGATCGACGACCTCGACGCTTACCGCGTAGGCTGGGAGCTGGTTGATTTTGCTGACTATTCGTACTGGGGCGGGAAACGCGCGGTCGTCATACAGTTTTCCAGAGGGTGTCCGCACCCTTGCAGTTATTGTGGTCAGCGCGGCTTCTGGACAAAGTGGCGTCATCGCAACCCTGAGCTGCTGGCAGCAGAGATTGCGTCACTCCACAGGAACCACGGTGTCGAGGTTTTCAATTTCGCAGACGAGAACCCGACCTCGTCGAAGAAAATGTGGAAGCGTTTTCTTGAGGCCTTGATCGCCGAGGACGTGAACGTGACCCTCGTCGGATCAACGCGGGCGGACGATATCGTGCGCGACCGTGATCATCTCCATCTCTACAGGCAGGCTGGCGTCGAGCGCTTTCTCATGGGGATGGAGAATACCGACGAGGCCGTCCTCGCGAGAATCCGGAAGGGCGGGTCCACGACAACCGACCGCGAGGCGATCCGCCTTATGCGCAAGCATGGCATGCTCTCCATGGCCACCTGGGTCGTCGGTTTCGAGGAAGAAACAGACGCCGACTACTGGCGCGCACTTCGCCAGCTGATCTCATATGATCCAGACCAGATACAATCGATTTATGTCACGCCACATCGCTGGACGCCTTTCTTTTCCGAGGCCGCCAACCGCGAAGTCATACAGGGCGATCAGGCAAGGTGGGATTACAAGCATCAGGTACTCGCGACGCAGCACGTCCCGCCCTGGCGTGTCTTTCTCTGGGTGAAGTTCATCGAGTTCATCGTGCAGTCGCGCCCGCGTGCGCTGCTGCGTCTGCTGACGCTGAAGGACCCGAGGCTTCGGCACGCCCAGAGATGGTATTACAGGATGGGCCGCCGGGTCTGGTTTCACGAGGTCATTGGCTTTTTCTTCCGCGACAGGCGCTGGAAGCAAGGTCCGTCAGTTCGCGAATTCTGGGGCGAGTCACTGGCCAAGCACGAGGAGGCGCTGGCGCCTCTTCCGCGAAGGGCCCGGACGACCCTCGCGATCAGCTCGCTTGAGCGATCCACTCAAGAACGCCCAGCAGAATGATGCCTGCGCCAAGCGCGTACAATCCCATCGTGATCACAAACCTCGCGCCCAGAGAGCCGGATTTAGGCGCCGTCTGAATTCCGGCATGGCCCTGCTGGCGAAGCTCAATTTCGATCGCTTCCAGAAGGTCCTCATAGCGCCCCTCAAGCCGTCTTACCCTGTCGGCAACAAATCCCATCAGCGCGGTGATGGCACCACAGCCAATCAGCCCCACAGAGTATGGGATGAGCGACATGCCGCGGGACACCGCAGCGATGCCGATCAGCAGGGCGAAGAGAAAGGCGATCGACTGCCAGTAGAGACGACCGAAATGTAGGCGCTGATCTGACAGTAGGTGGTACTGGGTGAGAAGTGGGTCGGTCATAGCATCGTCCTAACGTCTCGGCCTCGTCGGCAAGGTCTCTGTTCTCGACCCTAACACGCCCGGCCCAGCTTGCGAGTTCGAATTCGAACTGGCTCTCGGCAAGAGACTGACAAGACCACCCGCCCGCTGGAGGGGTGGAGAGACGACGCGCGCGGAAAATAACCACCAGGATAATCAGTAAATCCCGCTATGTTCGGGACTTTTTCAACACAAGTATTCTATCGGAGTTTTCAGAAGACTGGCTGGCGGACAAACCGGAAGTTTGTTCGAACACCGACCTCTTCAAAGAGCTGGAAAACTGGGAAGTCCTACTCCGTGATGTGGTCTTCCCTGATCCTCATCATGACGCCACCACTGATGATGATCAGCAGCAATCGGAAAGCAACCCAGGACGCCCGCATCAGCATGGAGGGCCATCACCATGCTGACGTCTTCCATGAACGATTGCGCGTCTGACTTCACAGTTTCGGCGGGAACTCCTGCCAGGATACGCAAGAAGCACCCGTCCCCCATATCGCTGCGCCTGACGCATGAAGAGCGCGAACAGCTCGAACGCGATGCCGGGGATATGACGCTCAGCCGATATATTCGGGCGAGGCTCTTTCCTGATGGGACAATGGCTCAATGCAGGAATCGACCGAAGCGAAAAACGCACAAGCCATGTCCCGACCATGTGCTGTTGGCCCGTGTGCTGGGCTTGCTTGGCTCATCGGACATGGCGGTCAATTTGGCGAGGCTCGCAGACGCCGCTGAGATTGGTGCGCTGCCGGTGACGGATGAGGTCCAGGAAGAACTAAGTTCGGCATGCGGCCATGTGCAAAGTATGCGCAATACGCTGATGCAGGCGATCAGTCAGGCGTGACGCGATGATCCTTGTTGGTAATCAGCGTGGCGGTGCGCGCGATCTCGCGCGTCACCTCATGAAAGAAGAGAATGATCATGTTGAGGTCCATGAGATACGCGGCTTTGTCGCAAACGATCTCATGGGTGCCTTCCGAGAAACGGAGATGATCAGCCGAGGCACACGCTGCAAGCAATATCTCTTCTCGCTCTCGCTCAATCCTCCTGAACAGGAAACGGTCGGCATTGCAGACTTCGAAAAAGCGATTCATCAGGTTGAAGACCGGCTCGGCCTCACAGGCCAGCCCCGCGCCGTGGTCTTCCATGAGAAGGAAGGCCGGCGCCATGCGCATGCGGTGTGGAGCCGGATCGACTGTGAGAAGATGAAGGCGGTCCAGCTTTCGCATTACAAGCAAAAGCTCTGCACGCTCTCAAAGCAGCTCTATCTCGATCACGGTTGGCGTCTTCCGCCTGGCCATGTCGACAAGAAGCTCAGCGATCCGCTGAACTTCACGCTGGAAGAATGGCAGCAGGCCAAGCGCACAGAGCAAGACCCGCGCGATATCAAGCGCCGGATTAGAGAGGCGTGGTCAGTTGCGGATATGAGTGGTTACAGTTTCGCCGAACAGTTGGAGAAACATGGTTACACGCTCGCCCAGGGAAACCGGCGAAGCCATGTCGCGATGGATCGCTTCGGTGAGGTCTATTCCATTCCGCGCCAGCTGGGCCTGAAAACGAAGGTCGTTCGTGAGGCGCTAGGCGATGCCGATGCGCTCCCAACCATCGATGTGGTTAAGGAGCGCAATGCCAAGGCTGTCGCCCAAAAGCTCGAAGGATTTATCACCGAACTGGACGCACAGGAAGCCAAACAGAAACAGACGTTCCAGATTGCGCTCAAGGAACTGAGAGAACGCCAACGCGCCGAGCGCAAACAGCTCAAAGAGCGGCAGGAAAAGCGCCGCCAGGAAGAGGTCGTCGAACGGCAGAAGCGCTTCCGGTCAGGCCTGAAAGGTGTCTGGGACTTCGTGCGTGGCGAGCATTTCCGTATTGCCAGGCGAAACAAACTCGAAGCAGTTGAGGCAGCGAAACGAGACCGTGCAGAACACACAGAAAACGTCACCCGACAGTTAGCTCAGCGTCGCGCTATGACAAAACGTCATCGGAAAGCCCTAAGTGATAGTCGACGTATCGACCTAAATGCAGAAGCGCAAATACTCCGTCTACAGCTGCAATCCCATCAGAAGAAAAATTCAAAGGGATTAGCTTTGTAGGAGGGTAAATTTTATATAATCGACCGCAGTAATGGAGAGCTGCAAATGAGGAAAAATGGTCAGAAAAATGTATTTGAAGAAACCATTTTTTCGGGAGTTCTGTCTGACAGAGACGACAAATTTGAAATGGAGCTCACTCTTCGTGCGGGACCTGATAGCCGATTGGTAATTCAGCCAGTCTCGGTCTCAACGAGGTGTTACGTTGCTCTTTCCAAGCACGTCGGGGCGCCTGGTAGTAAATCAAGTTGGCTAGCATTTGAGGGCATAAGCTCAGAAGGCACTATATTTCGATCAACGTATTTATCTGTTTATGGACACGGTCATGGAACGGATGGAGCGTGGCTGAAACTTGCAGCTAGCAAGGCTCATATAATTTTGAAGCGCTCTGAGGCTGATGATGCCAAGGATGTCGGGGTTCAGTGGTCGTTAAGAGGGTTTAGAAGCTTTCGAAATCGACCAACTAAGACGAGCTTAGGTGTCGTCATTGTGCGCGGAATGCATGAATTCGAATCGTACGATGAGGTTACGGGCAGCCTTGCCATAAACCCCGATGGCATGGCCGTTGACGATGCCTGGTTTGAAAAAGCGGATGAAATGCTCGAATTCGTTTGGCGTGGGCTGGAGTTTGGCCATGGAGGCCGACTTCCAATTTCGCTTATCCAAGAATATCGCTCAAAGGAAGTCGTTGCGACCTTTTACGAAGGCAAAGGCTCGCCCCCTCATTTGCCCTCAATTCATTTTCTCAATCAATCAGATTATATTGAATGTTTAGCGACGCATTTCGACCGGAAAGATACCTTTCCCGAGGCCGTGTGGACTGCTGTTGGGTGGCTAAACAGTCGCACGGCTATCGAAGAGGTTCGGTTTTTGAACATCATGACCGCCATTGAGACAATTCTCGAAAACCTACTGCCAAATACCGAGACCAAAATTCTACCCGCTTCGGAATTCAGTGCAGTCAAAGATAGCCTACTTGCTACATTAGAAAGGCACTCTTTGGCGAAGGAAGGTTTGGATATCTTCAAGGGCAAGATCAAACAACTGAACAGCAGAACGCTTTCTCAAAAACTCAGCGCGGTCCTAGATAGATACAAACTGCCAGAAACTATTGTGGATCAGAACGTGTTGCGCACGCTGAATAAACAGCGGAACTCAATCACGCACACCGGACACGCTCTTTCAGATTCTGATCTATGGGATTGTATTATCCGAGCCAGAGAAATTGTTGTCCAAGTTGTGCTATCGGAACTCGGGTATAGTGGTAAATTTGAAAGCTATGCGGCCGGACACCAGGTGAGGTCGATTGGGCGCGGGTCTAATTCAAATTCAAACAGATGATTTGAGTACCATAACCTGCCTCATCATGTCGTTTGCTTTAATCCTGGCAATGGCAACGTAGGCAGCGTAAATCACGATTGGACTCCCAACCAGTATACCAACGGAGCACACGTCGGACGCTACAAAAGCGGCGCACCAGAAGACCGGGATGCTCAGTACAGTAATCGATGCCAGGTCTCGGAATGCCAAATACTGTTTGTGGCACTGAGTAACACTCGGATGTGTTTCAAATTCTCGATACCATCGGTACCAGAGCGTATTTTGTTGATTGGGGCTAAGTTCAGATAGTCCGCCCGCACTCTGTATTCGTTGCCACTCAATCCTGCCATCTTTGTTGTCGATTTTGTCGAATGCTCTGTGCCCCGGCAAACGCTGTTTAAGTCTCCAGAAGACCAAAACTTCTTTAGCAGCTCGTGGCAATATGTTCTGCGCAACCACGCATAGGAGGATGACTGCAGCGGCCATGCCTCCAAAAAGTGCATAAGGAAAGCCGTTTACGATATTGGCAGATTCATCAGTAACGCCCTGCATATCGATATTCAGCGCGAGTAAAATAAGCAGAATAGAGAGGCCGATATGAGGAGCCACATATTGAGCGGTTATGCCGTCCTTCAGCGTCATACACCCACCTTCTCAAGTGGGATCGTGATCTCACCTATCGTTTCATTGACAAAAAGCCGTAAGAACAAATTGTTCTCGGAGATAATAGCCATCAAGAAAGGTTCTGAGGCGCCAACGAACAACTTTGTGAGTCCTGCGTACATTTTCTCATCCTGCCGACTCGGTATGGCTTCTATACCGGGCGGATGAGAATGCCATTCGCCAATGTATCTCACCTGACCAAGTGTTCTACGAAGCAGGCTCTGAGTTTCTTCAGATAGATTGGCTGTACCACGTTCAAAGCAATGAGGACGTCCCAAGCTGTCGGGAGGAGCCGGTATCTGGTGGTTGATCACGATGAGTTTTTCGGTGTGATCAATGAGTCCAAGAAGGCTTCCTCCCGTTTCGTTAGGAATGCTCTGGGTGCGCAAGTCTTTGAGCTTTTTTGCGGTTGCTGAGGCGACTCTCACTCGCCAATCGTCCAGTTTCAATTCAGTGCTTGGGCTAACCGAAACGGAATGCTTTGCGACAGTCCCGTTTTCAATGTCTGATCGCCAAATGGTAGCTTCGGCCGATGCATTCGATGACAGTCGGCGGATTTGACGTGTCGCAATAGACGAAAGCAACGATACCTGATCGTTAGCGAGCTGGACGCTAACATCACGGCAACCATTGCCATAGCGAAGTGTTGGATTCTTTTCCGTAAGATGGCCGGAAAACGCATCCTCATCCACAAGAGCTGCGTAGTATGACGCCTCCAGATCCCACATGTCGATTTCGCCCTTAGCGTCCTCCTGCAGGACAACCAAATCAGTACCCGAAGGATTGAAAAAAGTGCTTATTAATCTGCCTCGCTTTTCTATCGAGCAAAGGGCTCTAGCGACAGGAACAGATGCTGACATGTCGAGAACGATGTCACTTTCTGCAGCGAGATTTAAGAATCTTTCCTCATCGTCGCCCAGAGCAAGAACGTCAGCTTTCAGAGTATCTTTAATTGCACTCCCTGCTTCTAGTATTTCGCGGGAAAAGTGAGCCAGCGCATCTGATTTAAAATGGCCACTGTAATACTGTCCAAGTGCGTGCCGAGCACTATTGTGCGGCATGAACACGTCTGAATCGATGATGCTCCATGTCCCGAATCCGGACCTGCATAGGTTTGCAAATACGTGTGATCCAAGAGCGCCTAACCCAATAGCAAGAACGTCGGTTTCGCTCTGATTGTCGAGGCCAGAAGCCTCAGCCAAAGCTTGCGCATCGCAGTCGTAAACGATGATGGCGGGAGAGACGCCGATCTTGGAGAGATCGCTTGGTTCAGGAGTAACGAGAATTAGTCCAACGTTCTTAGTGTCAGGGGCGCGATCAAGAATGCCAAGTTCAGTGCCCAACTGCGCCCACGTGCAACCAAGGGTGAATGCCCAGGTTTCAATTGTGATGTCTTCTGACGCTTCGTTCCGCCGTTTTTGAATCTGAATAACAATAATGACGTGTTCAGTTTCTAGGTGCCTACGGTTGTCGGAGCATTTTAGCCAATCAGATATCTGTGCGCGGAGCGATGACCCCAGCCCTTCAGGTAACTGAAATAGGTCCTCTAGATTCCGGGGCGCTATCCTCGTGGGCGCCTGTTGCACCGGCCCTAGAGTGAAAGGAACGACACTGTATTCTTCATTTTTGTTCCTATCTAGATTTTCACTAAGCCTAATATATGCGGTGCCGTTTTCTTGCTGTGAGATCGAAGCAACGCTGAGTTCTTCGGCGGCCTTGCCAGCTACCTTAGTTGGTAAAATGAGAACTGCGTCGGCAACATAGAGAAGTGGTTCAGCGGGCTGATCAGGATCGTGCAACTCACCATCTGCAGCTTTCTCAAGCCATGTCTGAATGCGTTGCAAAAGACCTACAGGCGTCAGTGTCGATCGAATATCGGAAAAGGGGATGTCCCAAAGACAAATAGAATTGGGCACACCTCGACCACCCTGCATTATGTGGAGCTGGTCGAGAGGAAAATCTTGTCGTACCGGAACGACCATGGGCAGGTCGTCCGATGATCGCGAGAAGTAGATTTCTAACTCTTCTACTGACCGAATGGCGACTGGTGCTCGTTGGGCCACGCTTACTTCCAGGGCTAGCCTAACCACGTCGAACTTTGGATTCTCGTGCACACGAGTGGTCAGCAATTTAGCCTGTGGCACCCGTCCGGATTCAAGGGCGTTTACCAGCGCCTTTGCGCGTTCCGAAGCAAGACTTTCCAGTTCGCTTTCATCATCCATCTCAGCCCGCTCTCGGCCTCTCGCTCGTTGCCGCTATTGCGGGAGCCGAAATAGATTTTTTAAGTTTTGGGCCGTTGGCCCCTACCTCAAAAACTAAGGGCTTCGGATTACCTGAAGATGGGTGCTCCATGGTAACCACAAATGTCCCATCCTGCTCACTAGCCACGCTTTTATAATAAGCAGCAGCTTGGCGGTGCGGCGGGTTATTGTCGTCATCATTGCTTGGAATAGGTTTGCTAGTCGAAACAATGTATGCACCGTGTTCTCCCTGCTCTTCATAAAGCCACGCCAATTCATCTTTGGGAATGGTCTTGCTCTGACCTTTCTCGTCTGACAGCGATAGATAAGAACAGTGGTGGGGAATATTGTTTATATCCCAAATAAGGCGATCTTCATTGCCGTGTTTTTTCGTTGATCGGATAATGGCTTGCAAAGGTTCCCAAGGGCAGTCAGCAGAAAGAATAAGCCGAGTGTTTTGTCCACCTACCGAGAGCGTAGCCTGCATGAACAGCGCGTTACTGTTGCGGTCGACTAGTGAGCCATTTTCCTCCCGATAGGCAAACGGCGAATGGACGAAAAACTCTATGCCGTCAGAAGCTAGTGAAAAGCCAGGCGCTAGCTTTCCTGCGTCCGTAATAAGGTGTGCCCGATCAGCGGGCCTGATGCCTCGATCTTTGAGCCACTCATCTAATACAGCCGCTCGGCCAAACACTTGAATACCTTTACCGTGTTGAAGTCGATGACGAGCTTCTTGGCGTAAGGTCCTGCCTTCCTCTTTCGTTCCTTCTTCTATGATGGCCGCAACTGGAACCCACAGCGTATGGATCTTAATTCTATCGTCGCCTTGATATTTCTCAGCGTGTTCGAGCCAGAATAATTCAGAAGCACCTTGATAATGGTCTTTATCCATGTGCGAGATCGCCAGCACATCAATCGCACCTGATTGGCCAACTGATTTTCGAATTTCCTCTTCTAGGTCAATTCGGCGATCACTTCCGTCGCTCGGGTCATGGGTATTCGCATAGTCGAAAATGATCTTCCGATTATTCTCGAGCTCGATCAGACATGTGTCGGCATTGCCGATGGGGAAAAAAGTGATCTTATGCATTTGGCATCCATGTATTTTAACTTGTATCCAACATTATGGGTTCTTGTTATGTTCGGTTCAAGTATTGCGTGAAAAGCAGAGCTTGTTAGACGTGGATAAGTCAGAGGTGACGATAGTAAATTCCATAAATTGCTTTCTGATTCGGTGATCATGTCAAAGTAGATAACGGCATCCAAACGGCGCACGGGTGGTCTCGATGAAACCGTCTCAATGACATGGCCATGGGGGTATCGGGGGAGCTTGGAGGCTCCCTTGATCTGCGATCGAACGGCAGGTTGTTCGGACATGGGGCGGTGTTGGAGGGGAGAGGTCATTCTCCGCCTCTAACGAGGGATCAATCGGCGATATGATTGGATGGTGCTGGTCGGGCTCAATGCCTGGGCCGCGCCAAGGCGGAAGGGGGTGCACGGGGGAAGAGCGTCAGCGGCTCCCCCTGCCAAGGTGGCGTGTACTACACGCACATCTTGCACATCACTCAACTGACCACTTCGCGCCATGGTCCATGTTTCCAAGCCGGCGCTCGCCACGGGTCATTATCCCCCAAGATTGCAGCAATAGATATGTTGCTTGAAGCAGCTCAAAATGTTCTCGAACTGAGCTTTGCTTCCCCTGTGTGAGACGAATGCCGTCGGTGTTGCCGACGGCAGCGTGATCTCAAAGAGCCTGCCGCTTCGATCAGCGACTATCGAATGCGCATCGAAGCAGCACCCATATGCGCTAAGGCCTGATACGAGCCATCCAGGCACGACGCGCCACTCTGGGTTTTCCTCGACCCATCGTGCCGCATTTTCGTGGCACTCATTTGGTTGGGGCTCGGTGCCGTCGTCAAATCGGACACGCCTCACCACCGGGAAAACCTGCTCATCGATGCACGCGAAGAGCGCATCGAAATAGTCTTGCTCCTCAGGTCTCATCTTGGCTCCATGTGTTCGCAGAGCCTCATTCTACCGCATTACGAACCTTTCATCATATACAGTGGAATTGGTCGCAATCCGGCCTCCACCCGCACCAATGTTTCGGTTAACCTCAGTTCACTCTTTCTCTGGTGGGGCGCGTAGACGAGGGAAAGCGACTTGACGGTCCGGGCATAGCTTTGGCGCAGACCGTCAGCGCGAAATTGAATATTCATGGACAAGAAACAGTTGTGGCGTCGCCTCCCATTGGAAGTGCGCGCACAAATTCGTCGTTATCCCAAGCATAGGCAGCTCGCCATGGCGAAGCTCGCCGATCGCGGGCCTCGTTACGTCGATATTCTCACATCATTCCCGGCCGCTTGTCTGGCCATGGCTGAGCAGCGCGGCACAAGAGAACAGGCCGCTGAAGCGCGGGCGCGCATCGAGCGAGGCCGCCCCCGCAATGAGATTGCTCAGGCTCTGGATCTTGCGCCCTGGCTCAAGCGCTTCGCGCCAGAAGACATCCAGGCGCCGCTGCCAAAGCGACTGACATTCACGGAGCCCGTGCCGGGCCTTTACCAGATGCTACGTCGCCAAGTGCCGGCTGATCCAAAATACGTTCCACCTTGGCTCACGCTGTTGTTCAGCCTGATCGACCGCGGTCCTGCCGATGTTGTGCCGTGGGGGCTCAAGCACCCCAGCGAAACTTTGAGGCAGCTTCTGGACCTCGATGTACAAGCCTTACTCCCTGTCTATGCCTTTTATTCAAAACGGCCTGACACGCTGGCGGGGAGTTTGATTGCTGACCCGTTCAGAACGGACATGTCGTTCTATGAGGTAAGCGAGAGCATCCGCCAATGGATGGACCATGTCATATTCTGGCGGTCGATTGACCTCAGCCATATGGCGGACTGCTCAGTCATGCCGACCCAGTTTCGAGGCTACGAGATCACACCCCTGATTACTCCCGAAGCCATCAGGATCGAAGCGCGCCTGATGGACAACTGTCTGGGCGATTATGTGTCGTCGGTGTTGAAGGGAGGTTCCATGCTGTTCCGGTTTGCGGGGACTGAACCGGACGACAGGTACAGTGTCGAAATCCGACACCTCGAAGGCATTCCCTATGCGTGGCAGATTTCAGGGCCTGAAAATAACGGCCCAACCCAACATGCCGTCATGATCCTGTTGGAGTGGATGCATGTATTTCTCGACCCCCACAAAAACGCTTTGCCATTAGAATACCGGATCAAGCAAGAGGTGTGGGATGAACTCTGGACGCCATATTGGGAGGCGCATGGCGATAATCGCTGCCTTCCCCGCCAGCCAAGCCATAAAGAAATTGCCTGGCTCGTCGGCAGGATAGAGATCAATGAGCGGCGGCAGCGGCGCCATCAACAATTACGGCGGGTATTCAGGGCCGGATAAGTGGCCGCTGAGATCGACGATCTGCATGCTTAGAGCAATGATAGCTGTGTCTCTGACGGATCGGGAATGTCGTAGACTTCACGTGCCATGCACACCGTCGCGCGACCTGCGAAGGTCGGTTTCATCTGACAGTGATTGTGTACTGTGCGGCTTGCCCAAATTTTAAGACCCGCGCCTTGGTGCGTGACGTGAAGCCGCCCGGGACCACAGCTTCCGCCGAATATGCCCAAGGCATTTTCGAGAAGGGCTTTCAGCCGTTCATCGGTGACACCTTTCTCAACCTCATCGCTATACCAGGCGATGAGACAGCGCGTCGCCTGACGAAACGCTGCCTCACGCTCTTGGCGTGTGAGCGGGGATTGCTCCCCGCCCATCAGTCGATGAACCGGAAGATTTGTCCGGCCTCCGTGTGATCGAGTGCATACTCGCGAAGCGCATGGAAGGCTTCGCTGAACCTTGGTTCATTGGTGATGAAGGCCATCTGGCTCTGAACCATCAGCGAGATACCTATGCCAGCGGCTTCGGCGCTCATCTCGCCGTCATAGTAGTTGTCGATCCAGCTGATCTGGAGCGTGCCCTCCATGTCTGGGGCTATGAAGAAGCCGCCATTGCTGAGCGTATGGAAATTCCAGAGCCCGCCGGAATAGGCATCGCAGGCCTGTTCCATCAGACAGTAGGTAAGGCTCTCATAGCGCAGGAAGTGTTTGCCTGCGTGGTTGGGAAGGAAGCTCGCCCGCTCATGAAGCGGGACGAGCCGTGATGTGATGATGCCGGTCATGCTGCAGCCTCCGTTTCGGAAGCGGCTTGCAACTCAATGATGCGCCTAGAGGCGAGATCGGTGAGCTGTGTGATTACGGGCAGATCCCGCGGGCGGAAGCTGGCGGTATCTTTCCAGCCATCCTTGGTGCGATAGGCGCGCAGGATGGTGATGGTGTAGTAGGTTCTGCCTTTGTCGGATGTGTTGCACCAGATTGTGGCGGTCACCGATCCGATGCGCAGTTTTTCGACAGGTTGATCAGACATGAGCGTGATCCTTTCGTGCTTTGCTTGCCTCGACCGGAACCGTCCCGGCCGATGAACACGAAAAGGCGGCGGTCCATGCCGATCGCGCATGGCCAACACGGGAGCTTGGCGCGGGCAGGCCATTGCGCGCCCAGAGGGCCTGATAGGCCTGGGGCGTTGCAGGGTTCATCAACGAGGCCGGGCGGTTTCCGGTCTTCACGCAAAGCTGGTAGACACAGACTGTAATTTGCCTGACTTAAAGACTGGACTTTAGAGGTGGTTTGAACCGGACTTTTAAGCGGACAAATCAACGGACAATATTTTTATACGAATTCCATTAAATTCATGATATTATTGCATTTAAGATGACAAAGAAACCGGCAAAAGAAGCGGACAAAAAGGCGGCCGAAGATCGCGGCGAATCCATCGGATTGATGGAGCCGATGCTTATTGGCGAAAGCTCACGGCATTATGGCGATCTTGTCGATCTGGCGCTCGACCTTACGGCGCGATCCACTCGTCTCAAGAGCGCTCTGCCTGCTGGGGTGGTCGATGCGTTGGCTCATCTCGTGCGCGCCATGAACTGCTATTACAGCAATCTGATCGAAGGTCATGACACGCATCCCATCGATATCGAGCGGGCTATGCAGAATGATTATAGTGACGATCCGAAAAAGCGGGATCTCCAGAAAGAGGCGCGCGCGCATATTGAAGTCCAGGCCTGGATCGATGCGGGCGGTTTCGATGCGTATGACTCACTGAGCGCCTTTTCTTTGGAGATGCATCGCCGCTTTGGCGAACTCCTACCGGATGACCTGCTCAAGGTCGAAAACCCGGATACGGGCGAAATCATCGTGATGGTTCCCGGCGCCCTGAGAGAAAGAGACGTGAAGGTCGGCCGGCATATTGCCGTCAGCGCAGGCGCTTTGCCGCGCTTTCTTGAACGATTCGACAAGGCCTATGCACGGCTCGGACGTGCCAACAGCATTATTGCCGCCGCCGCTGCGCATCACAGATTCCTATGGCTGCACCCGTTCTTGGACGGGAATGGTCGTGTCGCCCGCTTGCTGTCCTATGCGATGCTGCGCAACACGCTAGATACAGGCGGTATCTGGTCGGTGGCGCGCGGCCTTGCACGCAATGAAAATGACTACAAGCAACACTTGATGGCGTGTGATGGACCGCGCCGAAACGATCTGGATGGGCGTGGTTCGCTCAGCGAGGAAGCGCTGGCGAGCTTTGTGGCGTTCTTCCTCAAGACCAGCATCGATCAGGTGGAGTTCATGGAAGGGCTGGTGCAGCCTGAAAAACTGCGTAGCCGGATTGTTGGCTGGGCGAAGTCACAATCCGATTTGCCGCCACGCTCTGATCAATTGCTCGAAGCAGTGCTTTATCGTGGTGAAATACCGCGCGGCGAGGTGGCCGAGCTGCTGCAGACGGTCGACCGGAATGCGCGGCGTGTTTCGTCGGCGCTCATTGAGCGGGGCGTCCTCGTATCAGACAGCAGCAGAGCGCCACTTCGGCTCGCTTTCCCAGCCGCACTCGCGCATGAGTGGATGCCTGGGCTGTTTCCTGAAAAGTAGAATATAAACAAGCAATAAGGCGTCGTCCGATGTCGCTTCATACCATCGTCTTCAGAGTCAAATAAATTTGACAGCATACGGATGAATATGACATAATATTCTCATAACAAGTGAGGATATTTGAGGTCTGCCAGATTTGATTTTGACAAGGTAAGAAAAAGAGGATTTTCCCGCTCAGCAGCGGCACTTGGCATTAGTGCTGGCTTGCTTGCACTAGGGTTTGGGCCAGTGGTAGCCGGCGGTGTTGCGGCAGGTTTTATCATCGGATCATCAATACGCGCACCTCAACGCCGCATGCAGCCTGCACGCAATAGACACTCTGCTCCGGCACAACCCGGATCTTAAGTTACAACATTATCTAGAACAGCCACGACGAGGCCACAGCTTCCGAGAATCCCGGCTTTTGGACGGGATAGCAGCCATAGAGGCGCCCACAGAATCAACGACATCACATAGCTGAATGTCTGGCTTAGCAGATGATTTAGAACATAAGCGACAACGATGCCGCCAAGAACGAGCACTACCAGCACCCAAGCGGGCGTGCTCAGCACTGCATGGGTCAGCCACTGACCGGCTGCGCCGTCGCGCTTCAGCCACCATCCTGCAGCAAGAATGATCAGACCAGCTCCCAGAAATGGTAGGAAGCTTGCGAACTCCTTCTTATGAAATTGGAGGTCTGTGGTCAGCAGGGTTGCGCGTGCTTCGTGTCCATACTGCCGTTCATACTCAACATAGCGGCGAAGCACCGCTTCGAGCTTTCTCGATGCGCCAGTGAAATCGAGCACGGCGAGGCCCAGGCCGATCAGGCCAAAGGGAACGGCTTCTAGCAAGGACAAGGGCAGCGGCTCCGGTCTACTGCCCTGTAGAAAAAGACAAAAACGAACGTTTTTGACCTCTCTTTCGTTGCGCTCATAGCGCATATTCAGTAGAATCCTAAGTGTCTGATCTGCAAAGGATCTGACCGGCGCG
>JAESRE010000046.1 GCA_016764775.1 Alphaproteobacteria bacterium | reverse complement strand
ATGAACCGGCTCTACCAACGCCTGACCGGAGCATCCTAACGCAACTCGCGAATCAGGCGAGGTACTGCGCGCAGCCTGTCTCTTCGAGCACCGCCTTGAGGGTCGGAATGTTGCCGCGGGCCTTGTTAAACTCTTGAACGGCGATATAGAGCGCGCCGCTTTCAAAGATGATAGCCAGCCCTAAAACGATGTAATTGATGGTTGGGTTGCTTATATCGGCAGGATGCAGAATGTGGTGCACGCCTTCGTAGATTGAAATACCTGCACCTACCGCAAAAATAAGGATGGCGACAATGAAGCTCCAAAAATAAATCTCCTTGCCGTGGCCAAACGGGAAGCGTTGGTCAGCAGGCTTTTTCGCAGCTTTGAGCCCGTAGAGCAGCAAGCCTTGATTACCCGTATCCACAACGGAGTGGATGCCCTCGGAAAACATGGCCGAACTACCTGTCATCGCCGCGGCGACGAATTTGGTAACGGAAATAAGGGAGTTACCGATCAGTGCGGCGATAATTACTTTTTTTGAGCCTGCGGCCATGTGTGTTGCTTTCTTTTCATGTTCAGTGCGTTTCGGCACTCTGATCGTTGTTGGCCCAAACGCTTAAATAAGGGCTACGTCTATATATTCTCTGGTTTCGCTCTTCAGGAGTGCTTCATTGGTTTTTTTCAGGCGTTCGATCAACATCTGGATCAAAGCGCGCACGATCGGATCGGCATCCTGTAACATTTCTTTCATGGATTCCGGTGTGATCACGTATAGCTCGCTGTCTTCGAGCGCATCCACGTTTGCCCCATAAGGTGCGTCGGAGAATATAGCGCTTTCGCCGAAAATCTGGTCTTCGCCCAATTGCGCCAATTCTACGATTTTGGAACCTTCTTCCAGATAAACGCGCATTTTACCCGACAAAATCATGTAGGTTTTATCGGCTGTATCGCCCTGCGTGATTACGCGTTCGTTGGCTTTGAATTTAAGAATCTCGAGATTATTAGTCATGGCTAAAGTTTAATGTCTTTTAAAAGCTGAATAAAGAGGGCAATTTTAACGTTTCTTCACTGGACATAGCGCCGCCTTTTTTCTATAAGGCTAAATCGATTTGTCACAAATCGCATGCCTGGGTAGCTCAGTGGTAGAGCAGGCGACTGAAAATCGCCGTGTCGGCAGTTCAATTCTGCCCCCGGGCACCACTTTTCCCTTATATCCTTGATTGTTACCCAGTGCTGGCTGAAGGCCCGACACGTGCGTGTCGGTTTTGCGATTTTTCCCCGTACGGTCCCGCTATTTGGTAAAATATAAGGGTAAGAGAAGTGTTTAATGAGTGACGAAATTAAAAAACAAAGCTGGGACAAGGGTCCTTATCCAGTCCTGATTGGGCTGCTTATTGCTGCTGCGATTATACTTGCTGAGGAGTTCGAGTTGACTTTACTCGGCAATGTTGTGTGCGCTGTGTTTGGAGCCTCGATGCTTTTTGTTGGGCTTTGGCACTCTTTCCTGTTTTTTGTGGACGGCTTTTTCAGGGTGAGATCGATCCTTAAAAAGGAAAAGGTTGAAAGAGCACACTTTGCCAATCACCTGTCGTTGTTTTATTGCCTTGTGTACGGGCTGCTCTTAACATGTGCAGGCGCGTACATACTTTATCTGGTGTTTACGGGGCAGGCGTTTACTGGCTAATTCAAAATGCCCTGAAAGCGGTCTTCGAGCGGCGGGGTACGGCGTTTGCGTGTCATCTCGATAAGGCCGAGTGATGTCATGCCGTGGATTTGTACCGTACACGGGTCTTCGTTAATCGCATCTTCTAGTGCGGCGATGAGCTGTCCCTGATCTTTTTTGTTCTGGCTTTTCAGGAAATCGATCACGATGATGCCGCCGCAATTGCGCAGGCGGATCTGGCGGGCGACTTCCTTGGCGGCTTCGATATTCACGGCAAGGTGGGAATTGCTGTTGTTGCCCTTGTTCACGTCTACGGCGGTTAAGGCGGCTGTGCCCTGCATGATGATGTTACCGCCGCCATGCAGGATAGCGTAGGGGTGAAAGAGGTCTTCGATCTGGCCGATGATGTCACGTTCATGGAACAGCGCAAGGTCGTCCGTCGCATTCGATAGCTCGATCGGCTCGATCTTTGTGACCAGATCGGGCGCGAAGATCGAGCACCATTCCTCGATATGTTTGAAATGGTCCATGGTGACGACTTCGATACGGTCGATGGTTTGCGCGGCCTGATCGCTTAACGTGCGTTGAACGGCGTCGGGGCCAAGAGCGATGAGGCCCGGTTCCTTGCCTTCGAAATAGCTTTGGATTTCGTCCCATGCGCCTTTGAGGATGCGGGCTTCGCGGATCAACATATCGCTTTGGGTGTTGGCAGCAGACAGGCGGAGGATGCAGCCCTGCATATCATTCAGGGCTTCGACCATTTTACGCATTTTCTTGCGTAAGGATTTGTCGCGGATGCGCTGGGAGATACGGTTGCAGTCCATCAAGGCGCAGAAAATCAGATATCGGCCGGGCAGGGTGATGTCCATGCTCATTTGCGGGATTTTGTTTTCAGGCTTTGTGTATTCGTCGTTATCCATCGGCAGATAGGCGGTCTTTGCCTGAACCGCGATCATCTCGCCGGCCTGAAAGCGTTTGGTGATGCTTTCGGCGCCGCCTTTATGGACCTTGCCCTTTTTATCGGTGTAGCGGACGTCGCTGTTATAGAGGATGCCCGTGTTAAAACCGTCGAGGTCGAGATACACGGCGTCTATGGATTTATCGAATGTTTTGACTTTGGCCCAGTAAATGGAGCCCCAACGGACTTCTTCGTTGACCGGATCAACTTCAAGCCCTTCGAGACGGCCGTCTTTTAAAGCGGCAGCCCATAAACTTCCTTCAAGTTCTTCGATCAGAATGTCCAAAATTTAATCCTTTTTGAAACCTGCTCCACTCAATATTTGTATTGTATCATAAAGAGATAGCCCGACCACGTTAGAATACGACCCCCGAATGAATTTGATGTAACTTTCAGCCAGACCCTGAATGGCATAGCCGCCCGCTTTGCCGTCCCATTCGTTGCTTTTGATGTAGGATTCGATGTCGTTTTCGGTCAGTCGTTTGAATTGCACGACCGTATCGACGAGACGTTTTACGGTTTTGCCGTCGGGGGTAATGAGTGCAATACCGCCATATACATGGTGGCGGCGGCCGGAGAGTTGTTCGAGGCACTTGCGTGCGTAAGTTTCGTCCTCGGCTTTATCCAGAATGCGGCGGCCGCACCCGACCACCGTGTCGGCGGCGAGGATGAAGGCGTCTTTATGCTGTGCGGCGATGGCTTGCGCCTTGCCGATGGCCAGACGTTGTGCCAAATCACGCGGCAATTCCGCTTTTAGCGGTGTTTCGTCGATATCTGCGGGGATGATGTCGTCGGGGGTGATGCCGACTTGCTCAAGAAGCTGCACCCGGCGTGGAGACGCCGAGGCAAGTATAAGCTTATTTTTCACGGTAAATGATGCGGCCTTTAGTCAGGTCGTATGGAGTCATCTCAACGACGACTGTATCGCCCTGTAGCACGCGGATGCGGTTCTTACGCATTTTACCGGCAGTATGTGCGAGAATCTCGTGGTCATTTTCGAGCGTTACGCGAAACATCGCATTCGGAAGAACTTCCGATACTACGCCTTTAAATTCCATCAAATCTTCTTTAGCCATTGTGCCTCAAATTTCGTTTTAACTTAGTAAAGATATGGTTTTATACAGCATCTTGGCAAGAATGCAACGGGAAGTGTTCACATTTACAGTCCATTAGCGCATGGTGTGCGCTTTGCCTGTGTGTAGGACGCAGATAAGGGTGAAGAGGCGCCGTGCGGTGTCGAAATCCATCTCTATCTTGCCTTTCAGCCGCTCCTGCAGCAGCTCCGCGCCTTCGTTGTGCAGGCCTCGGCGGCCCATATCGATGGCTTCAACGCGGGACGGATTCGCGCCTTTTACGGCTTCGTCATAGCTTTGGACGATCATGAAATAGTCTTTGATCAGGCGGCGATAGGGTTTGAGCGCCAGTACCAGTATCGGCAGGCGTTCACCGTTTTTGTTCGAAATTCGGAAAACAAGGCGGTTTTCTTCCAGTGACAGTGAGATGTCGTAGGGGCCGTCATGGTCATGGAATGGGATGAAGGTGTTATCTGCCTTCAGGTCCCGTAAGGCAATGTCACGGTCGCGCGCAATCAGGTTGCCTTCAACGGTTTTGGCAACGTCTTCGATTGAAATGTGGTTGATGCATTGTGCTTCCATATCTCTATTATGACGCACCGCACAATAAAATGTCACGAAATTAATCAGGCAGCTTTCAGTTGCTTGTTTACAGACAGGCGGAACGCTTCGACCCATTTTTCGATGGTTTCGGGCTGTGTTTTCATGGTCGAGCGGTTGACGATGAGCTTGGAGGAGACTTCCAGAATGGTTTCAACCTCAACGAGTCCGTTGGCTTTCAATGTACCGCCTGTAGAGACCAGATCGACAATGCGGCGGCACAGTCCGAGGGCTGGTGCGATTTCCATCGCGCCGTTCAGCTTGATGCATTCGGCCTGAATGCCTGCGCGCTCATAATAGCGTGCGGTCAGGGACGGATATTTGGTCGCGATACGGATATGGCTGTGGCGGGCTTTATGGTCCTCGTCGGCGTCCTTTTTCGGCATGGCGACGGAGAGGCGGCATTTGCCAATGCCCAGATCAACGGGCGCATACAGCTCGTCATAACTGAATTCTTCCAGAGCGTCGGAGCCGACTACACCTAGATGCGCGCCGCCATAGGCCACGAATGTCGCGACATCAAATGCGCGGACGCGGATAATATCGAGATTTTCATGGTTGGTGGAAAATTGCAGCTTGCGGCTGTCTTCGTCGTAAAAGGCATCTTCAGGCGTAATGTCACAGGCATCCAGTAACGGTGCCAGTTCCTTTAAAATACGCCCTTTGGGCACGGCTAAAATCAGTTTCTCGCTCATGGTCATAGGGATACTGATATCAAAGCGCCGCGGCAAGTTGTTTTTAAAAAACAAGACTTACGCGCGGCGCTTCTTTAGGGGATTCTTATCGGGGCTTTCAGGCCGCTACATGCTCGAGTTCTACTGTCTTTGCCTTCGGTGAAGGGGATACAGCGTCTGTTTGCTCCAGCAGAGGTCTAAAGTCGTTGATTTCCTTAATCGGCCAGTCCCATCCTTGCGCCTTGCCACGGGCGAACATTACGGGGCCTTTGAAGACGTGGACGTCGAGGCCCGTATTGTCACTCAGCAATCTGGCGATGCGGGCGCTCTCGTCGGATTGTTTGAGGAAAATGTAAGGTTTCGGCGCGCGCGGGTCAGCTTCTGCCTGATGTGTGGCGATCAATTCGATGGCTGTTGCAATGGCCTGCATGTCTTCGTTGTCACCACCGAGTTTACGGTCAATGGCGTCTTCGGCCATGCTCGTGCCTTTATAGGCTTTCGGTGTGTGGATACGCAGGTCAAAGACGAATGCTTCCGGCAGGTCTTTAACTTCAGCGGGAGTGCCGTCGGCGGCTTCTCTGAAATGTGCGTAATATGTGCCGTCCAGACTCTCGCTGTGCGGATTGATGCCGAACAGGGCTTCTGCGCGGTGGGAATAGATGTCAACTTCACCGTCAGGGACGGCTTGTTTAATCAACTGTGCGGTCGTTGTGTCCGTGTATGAAAAGTAACATACGATCCGCGGGTCAAAGCGATTGTTTTTGCTCATGTTTTCTAGCCTGATTTTGTTACTGGTTCCGTTATGGGAAACGCTGTATACGCCCCTAAATCTATAAAATCAAGCTTTTTATACGAAAATTATTCGTTTGTTTACAGGGTGTGCAAAAAAAGCCTCACATGTGAGGCTCTTATGTATCTATCTATCTGAAATTATTGTGTTTTAGGCTTTTCTGATTTGTGCGCCTACATCGCCGAGTTTGCCGACGATATTTTCGTAGCCGCGCTCAAGGTGATAAATGCGGTTTACCGTCGTATCGCCTTCGGCAACCAAACCTGCCAATACAAGTGCGACGGATGCGCGCAGGTCGGTCGCCATGACTTCGGCGCCTTTGAGCTTTTCAACGCCGCGCACGATTGCCGAATTACCCTGTACGGTAATGTTTGCGCCCATGCGGTTTAGTTCGGGCACGTGCATAAAGCGGTTTTCGAAAATCGTTTCGGTGACCAGTCCCGCGCCTTCGGCGATGGTCAGCATCGCCATGAACTGCGCTTGCAGGTCGGTCGGGAAGCCGGGGTGGGGCTCGGTCATAATGTCGATGGCTTTGAGCGGCGTGTTCGGATCGCGGCTGACGAGGATGTCTTGCCCGTCCTGATCGATGTCTATGCCCGTTTGGGACAGGTGGCCGATGGCGGCGCTGAGGTGTTCGATACGGGCGTTTTGCAAACGAACGCTTCCGCCAGTCATAGCGGCGGCGACCATATAGGTTCCTGTTTCGATACGGTCCGGCAGAATAAAGTGATGTGCGCCGTCGAGCTTTCTTACGCCTTCGATACGGATTGTATCGGTTCCTGCGCCGCGGATTTTCGCGCCCATCTTGATCAGGCATGCGGCGAGGTCGACGATCTCGGGTTCGCGGGCCGCATTGGCGAGCGTTGTTTCCCCTTTGGCCAGTGTCGCGGCCATCATCAGGTTTTCGGTCGCGCCGACGGATACTTTCGGGAAGAGGATTTTCGCGCCGTGCAGGCCTTTAGGGGCTTTGGCGTGGATGTAGCCTTCGTCAATTTCAACTTCTGCGCCCATTTCTTCCAATGCCTTGATATGCATGTCGACGGGACGTGTACCGATGGCGCAACCGCCGGGCAGGGAGACTTTGGCTTCGCCGAAACGTGCGAGCAGGGGCCCGAGGACCAGAATGGAGCCGCGCATTTTACGGACAATGTCATATGGTGCGGTCAGCGTGTCGATCGGACCCGCGTTGATCGCCATCAAGTGGCCTTCACGTTTCACAGCACAGCCGAGATATTCCAGCAGTTCGGTTTGGGAATTCATGTCGCGCAGAGAGTTTGGCGCGTTTTCGAAATATACGGATTGGTCGGTCAGAAGTGCGGCGCACATCATTTTCAGGGCTGCGTTTTTAGCGCCGCTGATGGGGATGGTCCCGTTGAGCGGTTGACCGCCCGTAACCACGATTTTATCGAGGGGGGATTTGGCGACCTGTTTATCAGGTGCTTCGGCAATGTCGGGGTTTTTAAAGCCGCGGGAGCGTAACGCCTCGCTGTCCCATATATTTGCCCGATCTGTCTGCGTAGCTGGTTTCACAGGGTGCACTTCCTTTAAAAAACAAAAACTGGGCGATGCCCTCATTGGCATATACCCGCGCAGGGAGAGGTGTTGTGTTGGAAATCTCCAGCGTCACGTGCCCTTCCCATCCGGGTTCAAGCGGGGTGACGTTCACAATCAGACCGCATCTTGCATATGTGCTTTTACCTAGGCAAATCACCAGCACATCTTTAGGGATACGAAAATACTCTACCGTATGCGTCAGCACGAAGCTGTTCGGCGGAATTATGCAAATATCGGTCTCTCTGTCAACAAAACTCTGCGCCGAGAACTCCTTTGGATCCACAATCGCATTATCGACATTGGTGAAGATTTTAAAGTCCGGTGCGCAGCGAGCGTCATAACCATAGGATGAAAGGCCGTAAGAGATGTTGCCTTCGCGCTTTTGTTTTTCCTCGAACGGCTCGATCATGCCTTCGTTTTTAGCAAGATCGCGGATTTGGTGATCAGCGAGAATGCCGGGGAATGTGGCCAGTTCTTCAAAGTCCTGCGGTTGCGGAGAGTTTTTGTCTTTAAGCGCTACCATTATCTTTTCCTTGTTCGGCTTCCGGATCGGCGGCTTTTTTCGGCTTGTCTTTAACGGGCGCCTTGCGCTTTTTTAAATTTTCACGCAGTGCTGCCGCGCGTTTATCAAGCTTGTCTTTTTTCATGCCTGAAGCGGAAGTATTTTTTTTCGACATAGATAGCTCTATTCTAGGTTTTGTCCGTATGCGTGCAAGGGGTCATTGTCCGTGCCGACATCTTATTAACAGCAAAAGCCTGCGCTGTGTCGATTTATAACTCAAGCTTTAAAGTTGATGATGTCTGGACAAAATTTTCTTCTTGCTATATCACATGCAAAATTGTGTATTTCAAATATGTGCCGCGGTAGCTCAGTGGTAGAGCGCACCCTTGGTAAGGGTGAGGCCGAGAGTTCAATTCTCTCTCGTGGCACCATTTTTCCTTCAAAAGATTTGCATCTTTAGGCTCCGTTTATGAATATCCTCATTCTGACATATGGATCGCGCGGAGATGTTCAGCCTTATATTGCTTTGGGTAAAGGGTTACAGGGCGTGGGGCATGCTGTGACGCTTGCGACCAGCGACCGTTTTCAGGGGTTTGTCGAGAGCCACGGGCTGGATTACGCCTATATGAGTGATGATTTGCTCTCTATCGTTGATACGGATGAGGGTAAGGATTTGCTGGAGAAGGGCAGTAATCTCTACGAGATGATCAAGCGTGGGCTTAAGATCCAGAAGCAGGTCAAACCCGCGCAGCGCGCATTGTTGCATCAGAGTTGGGATGCCGCTCAAGATACAAAACCCGATTTTATCATCTTTCACCCCAAGGCGGGTGCCGCGCCGCATGTGGCGGAAAAGCTGGGTATTGGTTGCGCTTTGGTGACGCCAATTCCAATGATGGTGCCAACGAAGGATTTCCGTTTTCCGATCTTTCCCGATCTGCCGCTGGGGGACTGGTATAACCGTTCTACCTATCATGCGATCCAGTTCATGATTAACAATGTCTGGAAGGGGTATATCAAGGATTTCAGAGAGGCGCTGGATATGCCGCCCGTCAAAAATTTCAAATTCATCAAGAATTCAGACGGGAGTGATATTCCGATTCTTCATGCGCACAGCGAGGCCGTTGTGCCACGCCCCGAGGACTGGCCCGAAACTGCGCAAGTGTCGGGATACCTTTTTCTGGATGAGGAGCAGGAATGGACCCCGCCGCAGGATCTGGTTGATTTTCTGGAGGCCGGACCGCCGCCTGTTTATGTCGGCTTTGGATCGATGGCGGGGCGTGACCCTGAACGGTTTGCCAAGATTGTTGTCGATGCGCTGCAAGAGGCGAATTTGCGCGGCGTTATTGCGACGGGCTGGGGCGGATTACAAGCGGATGATTTACCCGAGACGATATTCAAGATTGATCAGGCGCCGCATGACTGGCTGTTTCCGAAAATGTCGGCGGTTGTGCATCATGGTGGTGCGGGAACGACAGCCGCAGGTTTGCGCGCAGGTAAGCCGACGATCATTGTGCCGTTTTTCGCGGATCAGCCGTTTTGGGGTAACCGTGTGCATGAGATGGGGGCGGGTCCGAAACCGTTGATGCAGAAAAAGCTGACAGCAGGAAAGCTTGCGGATGCGATGCGCGAGGCCACAAGCAATCAGGCGATGATTGATACTGCTGCTGAGATCGGGTGCAAGATACGCGCTGAGGACGGCATCGCCAGAGCCGTTGACTTGATCGAAGAGTATGCCTTGAAGCTCTAAAAGTTAAGGCCTTCGACTTCGACTTTGCCGACGGGGACTTTTTTCCAGTTCTTCGGCACGGGGTTGATGTATTTTTCGACGGCTTTGGATGCGTCTTTATCAATTGCATCAAGGTCGTTGAGGATTTTCCCCAAGACAGGCAGTGCGGCGCGGTCAACCGTCCCGTCTTCGGTTTTGATGTAGATGGCGATGCCTTGATCGGGAATGAGTGCCATCTGGTTTCCTTCCGCACCGACCTTACAGAGGGTTTTGCCGTTTGTGACTTCCATCATTGTTGTGTCAAAACGCTGCTTTCCCGCGACGAGGTAGGGGTGCTTGGCTTTTGCATCCAATATGCGTTTACAGGCGGCCGCGCGCTCGGGTGAGAGTGCATCCAGGTTCAGCATGCGTGAAAATGCGAGCGCGAGGTTTTTCAACGGGATTGCCGGATTGGGTGCTGAACATCCGTCCGTTCCCGAAGCTGTGCTGCCGAGATCATAATCGGCCATTTCGGAAATGGTTTTGTAAATCTGCTTCTGAACGGGGTGTTCGAGGTCGAGATAGTTTTCAATCGGAGCGCCGATATGGACAGCGGCGCTCAGCATACCGGCATGTTTGCCCGAGCAATCGCTGTGCAGGCCGTTCATCTTTTCGTCGTTACGGATCATTTCGTGGCGACGCTCGCGGCTCAGGGATAAATGTCCGCCGCATTGTAAATCGTTTTCGCTCAAGCCGATTTTGTCGAGCCACGCCGCGACCTTGTCCATGTGTGTTTTTTCCGCGTTGTGCGACGCGCAGGCCAATGCGATTTCTTCTTCACCCAGACCGAAGGCATCCACAGCGCCGCTTTCAACGAAGGGAATGGCTTGAAGGGCTTTTAATGTAGAGCGGGGAGAGATCAGGCGGTCTTCATTACCCCAGCTGCCGATGGTGTTGCCGTCGCGGTCCATGATCATGCAATGGACAATGTGGCTGCTTTCAACCGTTTCGCCGCGGTAATAATTGACTTTGATGGGTGGTTTCTGTTGAGACATGAGCGATTTATACCGTGGCTTCGGGGCTGCAACAATAGCGTTTTGAAGAGATTTTTAGGGTAAGGTCGTCTGGACGACCATTGTATGCGCTTCTTGTGAATGCATAGAGTAACGGCTATCTGTGATCTAATTTCATGGTTATTCGTATCAGGATAATATAGTATTCGATAAGCCCGCTACGGTATTTCCGCAATCAAGTTTACAAATCTTCATGAACACACCTTTTATCTTGTCTATTAAATTCAAGCTTATCTTCTTTGTAACGTTGTGTGTTACAGCGAGTTTGGTCGTAAGCGGGGCGTATTTCTTTAATAAGATTTCCGATGCTTTATTCCGCATTCAGGTTGACCGTCTGGAAAGCGAAACGCTGATTATTTCTCCGTTGTTTGCCAGCGCGTTTAACGAGATGAAAAGTGATCTGTCGGTTATATCCAAGACCCCACCGATACAGGGGATCGTGCGTAGTACCCGTAATGACGACGTTGACCCGCTGGATGAATCCACGACCGAGCTGTGGCGTACGCGACTGGCCAGTATTTTTTCCGGTGTGATCGAGAATAAGCCCGGCTATGTCCAGTTACGCTATATCGGTCTTGCGGATGGCGGGCGTGAAATCGTGCGGGTGAATAATGTGGACGGTTCCCCTGTGATTGTTGCGCAGGAAGACCTTCAAAAGAAGAAGACCGAACCGTATTTCAGGAATGCTCTTTCATTAAAGCCCGGTGAAATCTACTTTTCGGCTGTCAGCCTGAACCGCGAACACGGTAAAGTGCAGGAGCCGTATTTGCCGGTCATACGCGGCATTATCCCTGTTCATGACCCCGAGGGGGAAATGTTCGGCATGATTGTCATTAATGCCGAATACGAGGTGATTTTGCGTTCTGTTCTGGATGATATCCAGATCGAGAAGGATTTATACGTGATCAACGAAGTCGGTGATTATATCCGTTTGCAAAAGGATAGTGGGAACAATGCCCAGTTTGTCTTTCACAGTTTAAACGATGGAGAGGATGAAAGCAGCGCGGATGTTGTCGAACAGGTTTTGAGTGCATCGGAAGATACGGGAACTTTGTTCGAGCGCGTGAACAGCAAAGATGTCGTTATTCAATATTACAAAGATACGGATATTTTTGAAGATGACAGCCGTTATCTGGCGTTTGCACTGATTTCGCCACAAACTAGCTTTATAGCGCCGGTTTCGGAAGCTCAAAGAGAAGCCGTTCTCATTATTATATTGTCGATTCTGGCGACGGTTACGTTGGCGCTTGTCTTTGCGATGTTGCTGATTAACCCGCTTATGAAGATGAACCAAAAAATTCGTGCCCATGAAGGCAATGATGAGCCTCTGACGGGCTTGCCTATTCATTTGCGTGACGAGATCGGGTCTTTGGCGCGGTCATTTAGCGAACTGTATGAAAAGATTTCCCTTGCGCTTAAGGATGAGCATGCCGCGTTGGAACGTTTGGCGGAAAGCGAAGAGCAATTCCGAAGTGCAATGAAATACTCGCCTGTCGGTAAGGCGCTGGTCGGACTGGATGGTGAATGGCTGATGGTGAACGACGCGCTGTGCAAGATGCTGGGGTACAGCGAAGATGAACTGCGGCAAACGGATTTCCAGACATTGACGTATGAAGACGACCTGTCTGAAGACCTTAAAAAGGTGCAAGAGCTGCTGGACGGTAAAATCAGTACCTACAAAATGGAGAAACGGTACATTCGCAAGGATGGGGGCACTATATGGGGCTTGCTGAGCGTGTCTTTGTTACGGGATGTTGATGGTAACCCCAAACATTTTATTTCGCAGATACAGGATATCAGCGACATCAAAAAAGCGCAGCAAACCCTTGAAGAATTGAATACCGAACTCGAAGAATTTTCATACAGGACCTCTCATGACTTGCGTTCTCCGTTGACGTCGTCGATCGGGTTGCTGAAGTATGCCGATGAGAGCCTTGAAAAAGGTGAGCAAGAAAAAGCCAGAACGAGTTTGTCGCTTGCTCAGGATTCTCTTAAAAAACTCGAAGAACTATTGAAGGATATTCTAGACCTTGCCCGTTTGAAAAATATGGAGGAAGAAGAGCAGCCGGTGAGTATTAAGACGCTGGTTGATGATGCGCTGGATAAATTCACACATATGAACAATTACGACCGTCTGGAGTTCAAGCTCGACCTGCAATATGACGAGGACGTTCATACAAAGAAAACACGCCTGTTGATGATTGTCGAAAACCTGATTTCCAATGCGATCAAATATCAGGATACAAGCAAGAAAAAATCTTTCGTGAAGGTCGAGACATACGAAGACGGCGAGAATGTCGTTTTCGCGGTTGATGATAACGGTCTCGGGATTCCCGATGACCAGCAGGAAAATATGTTTGTCATGTTCAAACGTTTCCATCCGCGTGTGTCGTTCGGCTCGGGTCTGGGGATGTATATGATGAAGAAAAGCGCGGATGTTATTGGCGGAGACATCAGGTTTGTGAATAAAAAGGACGGTTCGCGCTTTGTGTTGATCTTGCCGAAACATAATATTCGTGAGAAAAGAGACGTATAAAAATGATGCACAGTAAGGGGAAAACGATGGAAATCAGGAAAGCGATGATTGTCGATGATAGTGAGAGTGATCAGTTTCTCGCGAGCAATGAAATCAAACGCCATGATGACAACATTGAGATCATGCAAGCATATGACGGTGTTGAAGCGCTTGAAATGCTGGCGGAGACTGATGAAAAACCCGATGTCATTTTTCTCGATATCAACATGCCCCGCATGAACGGTCTAGAGTTTCTGGAAGAGTACAGCAAGCTTGAAGATCAGAGTCCGGTGATTGCGATGCTGACGTCTTCAAACGCGCAGACAGACAGGGAGCGGGCACTGAAATTCGATTGTGTGCGGGATTATTTTCTCAAGCTGCTTGATGAGAGCGATATGGCTAAACTGAAAGATCTTTAGTACTGCTTTGGATTATGCACCGAGGTTTGCGTTCGCGGTCAGGAGATTCGCGGACGTTTTTTACGGCTGTTCGATGCTTTTTTAGAGCAGGTATATACGATTGTATTCATTTCTCAGGCAAAGATGCGCGTCCGAAATTTACGGGGTAAAATAATGAAAGGGGCTGGTCTTTAACGATTTTGAGAGAGGGGGGCCGCTGTGGGTTCTGCGTATATAGAAGAGCGGTCATCTGCAAAATGCAAAAAACCGCAACGGTGTCGGCAAGGGCACTATTCGGGATCAACAAAAGTATTCGACTGGTCGCCTATCCGTACTTTCGCGGACGGTGACAACGAGATGCAGAGTCTGTTGGTCAAGATTTTCATAGATAATCTGGAAAGGGACTTGGCGGACCTTGAAAGCAGCTTTGCCGCCGACAATTACGAGGATTGGGACGGTTTTGCACATAAGCTGTATGGCTCATGCTCGCATATGGGGGCGATGACGATGGCGGAGCTGTGTGGTCTGGCGCAATCCTTAAACGGACAGGAAAAGCACCTGATCGGGCAGTTGCATCATTCGATTTTACAGGAATACCGCAAGGTGCGTTCTGTTTTGCAGCCGCACGGCACTGCTGCCTAAAACCATTTTAGTTTTTTGAACAAGGCAATCTGTAGAACGACGAGTGCGGTCAGCATGCCGACGAATATCCAGAATGCGTATTCGTTATCCGCGCCGGGGATGCCGCCGACATTGATGCCGAGCAAACCGGTGAGAAAGCCAAGCGGCAGGAAGATGGCGGCAATCACAGACAGTACATACATGTTTTTATTCATGGCGTCGCTCAAGGCGTTGCCGAGTTCATCCTTGATGATCTGTGCGCGTTCGCGCACCGCATCGAGTTCTTCTACATAGCGCATGACGCGGTCATGGTTTTCCTGAAGTTGGCGACGGTTATGATCGCTGATGAAGGAGAGTTCGGACAGGCGTAAGGCCGCAAGCACGTCTTTTTGCGGGGCGATGTAACGGCGCAGTTCGATGGTTTTGCGGCGCATATCCACGATGGCGTGGCGTTTGGACGTGTCGGGGTGCTCCATGATGGATTCTTCCAGCGCGTCCGTTTCTTCATCAAGTTCCGTAATGACGGGGTCCATGCGCTGGAACAAGCGTGTGGCCAGCATGGTCAGGAAGTCACCACTGGTTTTCGGGCCTGTGCCTTCTTCCAGTTTTTCCCGCATATCTTGTACGGCGCGGAGCTTGCGAATACGGGTCGAGATAATGGTGCGGCCGGTGATCCATATACGGATCGAGATCATGTCTTCGGCCTCCGCATTTTCGTTGAGGTTTACCCCCCGCAGAATGACAAGGGCGGAATCGCCTTCGATATTGATACGCGGACGGGTTTCAACTTCCAGCATGGCGCTTTGTGTAAGCGTATCCAGCTCCGACATGTATTTGGTTAGCCATTCGCCCGTGTGCGGATTGGCGGCGTCCAGATGAATCCAGACGAGGTCTTCATCGGCCAGACCACTTACGATTTCTTCAGGGGGTAAGTCGACAGCGCCGCCTTTGCGGTCAAATCGGTATGCGTTAATGACACATTCGTGTGGCATGAAAATGCCTTACTTCTTCTCGATTCCAATGCGTGGAGAATAGATCGGGTCAGGTGTCTCGATCAGCGTGAAGTCCGGCTCCTCAGGCACATAGCAAGTCGGCACTTCGTTCTTCAGCAGTTCGGGCCATTTATCAACCCATCCGGCTTCGTGTGAAGCTTCCTGAATGAATGTGTGGTCTACACATTCGCTCGGGCCGAGCTTTGCGAGAAATTCCTGCAGGTGCGCAGGCGGTGTTTCCGTATCCTGTCCGCCTGTGAAGTGGTGTTGCGGTACATTGGCCAGATCGGCCATTACAGGGGCCAGTGTTTCGCTGTCGAAATATCCGGCCACGGTACGAATTGTCAGAACGTCGCTGCGGTCTGTGGCCAACAGGGAGACGATGGTTGCGGCATCATCATAACCGATCAGGTTGAAGCCGGTGATGCCGTAACGGCGTTTCATGCCGTCCATGGCTTCGTTCAAAGCAGCCAGAACTTCAGGGTGGTATTTGTTTTCACCCCAGTAGTTGTTGCAGTCATCGTTTTCAGCGCGCAGGCCGGAATATTGGCAAGGGCGCGCAAGATACGCGAGGTTATCGGCTTTGTCTTTTGATGCGAGGTGCAATCCGACAGGATTTTGTGGTGTCGGGCTGTAAATCGCGCCGCTCTGGATTAATTCGGGGTTGCCGTCACCGGCTATGTAAAGATTGGCGGATTCGCCACGTTCATACATGCGTTCGAAGGCGGTCAATTCAAAGGGGCCGACTTCAATCGGGCGCTCGATCATCCATGCAGGGGCGGTGATGCGCTGTGACACCTCGTAATTCAAGTCTTCGGCACATGAAGAGAGGCCAAGAGCGCCAGCGCAAAGAGCAGTTAATCCCAGTAAAGTTCTAAATCGTGTCATAAGAATCGGTCCCGTTATTTTCAAAAACTTTATCACAGCGCGTCAGGGGATGCATCCTCTCTGTCGGGTTTCCATCCCTCTTTCCACTGTTTTAGCAGGATAATTTCCGCCGGCGCCCCGTTATCATGGAACCAGGAATCGACGGCGTAAAGGGTTCCGCTGTCTTTTTCGCGTATTACGGCGGTTTGGTGCGGCCAGCGTCCTGCATGGATAAGCGGGAAGCGCATGGTCGGGGCTTGCACGGTATGAAAGCGCAGAAGGTCGTTATCTGCGAGCAGCATCAGGTACACGGTCGTGTTTGTGCTTTCATCCACACAATCCTGCTGAAACGCGCCCATATTTCGAAACGTCCCCCATTTGTCGGCGTCCGTGCCTGTTTTGGCGCCGACGGTCTGTTCAAAAGCGGCGATAGCGCTTTTAATTCTTTCGCGCTCGGCTTCGGCAGAGAGGGGGCGTGGAGAGAAATTACGCGCGATTTTGTTCCATTCCGCAGCCCCGAGGGAGACTTGCGTGACGTGCTCGCAGCCGTAATCGTAGCAATGTTCGAATTTCGATACCGTTTGTGTGGTGGCGAGGCCTTTTTTCTTAAGATAGCTTTGATGGTTGCTGTCGGGCGAAGAGGCACAGCCCCCGAGCATGATCAATGTGATGAGGAAGGCAGCACGCCTCATGCCGCAATCTCAACTATTATAGGTGTGTGGTCGGAAGGTTTGGTCCAGCCGCGCGGGTCTTTGTCAATGGTGCAGGATAAAAGCCTGTCCGCGATTTCGGGAGAGAGCAGGAAATGGTCGATGCGGATGCCTTCGTCCTTTGGCCATCGTCCGGCCTGATAGTCCCAGAATGTATATTGTCCCGCTTTGGTGTTCAGGCAACGGAAAGCTTCATACAGGCCCAGATTAATCAACTTTCGAAAAGCGGCGCGGGATTCAGGTTGCGCCAGAGCGTCATCAACCCATGCTTTCGGGTCGTAGCAATCCTTGTCCGCGGGGATAACATTAAAGTCACCGCCGATTGCAAAGGGGGTGTCGTTGTCACGTAATTCCTTCAGGCGAGCGTAAAGGCGTTCCATCCAGCCGAGCTTGTATTCGAATTTTTCCGTACCGATCGGATTACCGTTGGGCAGGTAGATATTGATGAGCCGAAGGCCGCTTGTTTCGAATTCGATATAGCGGGCCTGTTCGTCCGAATCGTCACCGTGAAGTTTATCGTGCAGAACCTCGAGCGGTGTTTTGGAGAATACGGCCACTCCGTTATAGGCCTTTTGACCGACAAAGGCGGTGTGCCAACCCAGTTTTTCGAAATCATCTGTGGGAAATTCTTCGCCTTTGAGTTCCTGAACCATCAGGACATCAAGGCCGCCGTCCTCAAGGACTTTTTCGATATGCTCACGGCGGGCTTTGAGAGAGTTTACATTCCAACTGGCGATCTTCATGAATCGCTTTATACAGCAAAACTTGTGCCGCAACCACACCCGGACTGTGCGTTGGGATTGTCGATCACGAATTCGGAACCGATCAGATCGTCTTTGAATTTGATGGTCGAGCCGTCGAGGAACGGCATGGATATGTCATCGGTTACGACATGGTCGTCAAAGGTCAGGTCCTTGTCCTTCACCTCTTCGGTCAGTTCAAGGATGTACTGGAAGCCAGAGCAACCGCCGCCTTCGACTGTGATGCGAAGCTTAAGGGCATCGGCCCCACGTTGCTGGCGTAATTCATTTATGCGCTTTACCGCACTGTTATCAACCGTTATCGTCATACTACTATTATATAGCGCGGAAATATAAATGAGCAATCTTGCAGATACGAAACCTTCCTATAATTATTGTGCGTTGCCTTTGGCCGCCTATGCGTGTGTTCCCGAATTATCGCGGGGACGTGTGCATGACGAGCCTGTCAGTGAGCACAGGAACGCCTTTCAGCGCGACCGTGACCGCATTATCCACGCCTCAGCTTTCCGCCGTTTGAAGTATAAAACGCAAGTATTCGTCTATGACGAAGGCGATCATTTTCGTACGCGCTTAACGCATACTCTGGAAGTAGCGCAGATTACGCGTTCGATAGCCCGCGAGTTGATGGTGAATGAGGATCTGGCCGAAGGTATAGCGCTCGCGCATGATCTGGGCCATACGCCATTTGCCCATATCGGTGAGGAATATCTCTCCAAATGTATGGAGCCGTATGGAGGCTTCGAGCATAACGACCAGTCATTGCGCGTTCTGACTACGTTGGAGCGGAAATATCCGCAATGGAACGGGCTGAACCTGACATGGGAGACTCTGGAAGGTGTGGTTAAGCATAACGGCCCGCACAAGATTTCTAAAGACGGGCCTGAAGTGGCCGTGCGTGAGTTGCAGGAACAAATGGATCTGGAGCTTGAGGGACATGCATCCGTCGAGGCGCAGGTTGCCGCGCTGTCCGATGATGTTGCTTATAACAATCATGATGTCGAGGATGGTTTGCGCGCGAAGTTGTTTACACTGAAAGACCTCGAAGATGTGCGCTTGTTGGGCGGTGTTATGAAGAAAGTCCGCGACGAGCACGGCAAACTGGAAGAGCGCTATCTGGTCAACGAGACTATTCGTAACATGATCGGCACGATGGTGAATGATGTTCTGCGTGAAACCGAAGGGCGCTTGAAGGAGCTTAACCCCAAGAGTGCGGATGATATTCGCGGCGCGGGACGGCAGATGGTCGCATTTTCCGAGGATATGCGTGAGCAGGTTGATGAACTTCGTACATTCCTGTTTGACCGTATGTACCGCCATTACACGATTAACCGTTTGCATTTGAAAGTCGAACGCATCGTTACCGACTTATTCACAGCTTTCACCAAGCATTACGACGTGTTGCCCGATAACTGGCAGGAACGTGTCGAAGAAGCGGGAGGCGTTGATGACGAGCGGATTCGCGCCCGTGTGGTGTGCGACTATATTGCCGGAATGACGGACCGTTACGCCATTCGCGAGCATGAGCGGCTGTTTGATTTGTATTGGGACCTGAAATAGACTTCTTACACTCTTTAATACGAATCACTGCGTAGATGTGTGAGGTACCTTAGCTATGAATCATGACCCGAATTCCCCTGATCCCAATTACCCGCGTTTCGGCCAACAGGAGCCGCAACAATACGGCTTGCAGAATTTTGACATTCCCCGTGGACGTCAAAGTGGAGTTGAGCAGGCGCTGGGCCCGAAAATCATTGAAAAACTGACCAATCCTTTGGTTGCGACTTCGGCGCTGGTTGTTGCCGGTGTTATTTTTGCCGGTGTGCTCTTTACTGTTTCCGGCAGCGACGATGCGGGTGACATTCCCATCGTGACCGCTGATGCAACGATGTATAAGGAAACGCCAAGCAATAGCAGTAACGTGGCCATTAACGGTGCGGACAGCACGGTGTTCTCCACCATGCAGGGTGACGAGATGCCTGAAAGCGCGCCTCTGGAGAACCTGCTGGAAGATGATTCAGACACGGATGAGCTGGCTGCTTTTGCCCGCGAAGTCGAAGGTGTGATCGAGGAAGATCAAACAGCGGCCGAGACCGAAGCCGAAGAAGAGGCCGTTGATACAACCACTCTGGCGTCTAACGAAGCCGAGGATGATGTTGAGCCTGTTACTTTGCAGAAGATCGAAAGCAAGCCACAGTCCCAAGTTCAGAAAATGGACGTTGAAACCTTGGTCGAGAAGCCTGTGATCGTTCACAAGGCCGGTGAAAACCCGGAAACGCTGGAATTTGTCCGCTCTGTATTGGAGAAAAAGGACGCCGGTTCAGCCAATGATGTCGCTACGCAATCCACAAATGCGGCGGCGAGCGTTCAACCGGCCGCGGGCAATGCCACACGTGATATTTCAATCACACCCGGTTCTTACTATGTGCAGTTGGCGAGTATTAAATCTCTGACAGGTGCGGAAGGTGAGTGGGCGAAGCTTCAGGATACGTTCTCCAAGGAATTGGGAACTGCCGAGCACCGTGTGCAAGCTGCCGATCTGGGTGAGCGCGGAACGTTTTACCGCATTCAGGCCGGTCCTATGAGCAAGGACAGTGCCGTCGAGATCTGTGAATCTATCAAAGCACAAAAACCCGGAGGCTGCCTCGTCACGCAGTAGGTGCATTGACCTCTCAAAACGTAAAAGCAGCGATTTTTTCCGTTAAAGGCGCGGTTTTATCAGACGATGAAGCTGCGCTTTTTCGTGAGAGCAATCCGCTCGGTTTTATATTGTTCGCACGTAACTGTGAAAACCCGACACAGCTCAAAACCCTTGTAAACAGCCTGAAAGAGACGTTAGGGCGGGATTGCCCGATCATGATTGATCAGGAAGGCGGGCGTGTGCAACGCCTGAAGCCGCCTGTCTGGAGAAGTTACCCGCCGATGAAACATTTTGGCTTGATGGCTGAACAGGATATGGAGCAGGCGCTGGAGCAGTTGCGCTTTACCATCTTGCAGATGGCTGAGGAGCTAACGGAATGCGGCATCAATGTGAATTGCGCCCCTGTGCTTGATGTGTTGTTTCCCGATACGCATGATGCCATCGGTGATCGTGCGTTTAGTGATGATCCCGAAATTGTTGTCCGACTGGGGGCGAGCGTTATTCGCCATTTAACGGCCTCCGGCGTGGTTCCTGTGGTGAAGCACATTCCGGGGCACGGGCGCGGAAAAGTGGATAGTCACAAGGACTTACCCCATGTTACAGAGGATGAGAGCACCCTTAATTCAATAGACTTCGATACGTTTCGTATTGTTTTAAAAGTGGTTGAGAAAACGCCCGTATGGGCTATGGTTGCGCATATCGTCTATGACAAACTCGATATGGAGCATCCGGCATCGGTATCGCCGACAATTATCCAAGATGTCATTCGCGACCAGATCGGTTTTGACGGATTTCTGGTTTCCGATGACCTCGATATGGAGGCGCTGGCGGGCTATGGGGATATTCCCGAGCGGGTTCTGGCAACAATAGGGGCAGGGTGCGACGCCGCGCTTTATTGTGCGGGTGATATGAAAATAATGGAAAAAATCGCAAAAACTGTGCCTAACTTGACCGCAAAGGCGCAGGAACGCTTGCAAAACGGGCCTTTTGCATCCAATATAGCGGCATGAGTACAGCCACAAAAGCCAAGCCTGAATTTCAGGAAGACCCGCCCCGTGTTGCGCCAAAAACCGAGGCGGATGCTTTGCTGTTGAATATTGACGGTTTTGAAGGCCCGATTGACGTGCTTCTGGAGCTGGCCCGTAATCAGAAAGTCGACTTGATGCAGGTCTCTATCCTGCAGCTTGTGCGGCAGTATCTGGACTTCATCGAGCGTGCCAAGGCGATGAATCTCGACCTGGCGGCGGAGTATCTCGTTATGGCCGCATGGCTGGCCTATTTGAAATCCCGTTTGCTGATCCCGCGTGAGAATAACGATCCCGACCCCAGTGCCGAGGAAATGGCCGAGGCGTTGCAGTTCCAGCTTCGTCGTTTGGAGGCTATGCAGGAATCTGCCGGCAAGCTTATGGAGCGTCCGCAACTCGGGCAGGATGTGTTCCCGCGCGGCCGTCCGGAAGGCGTAGAGGTCCGCGTTTCCACGAAATGGGATGTGAAGCTGTATGACGTGCTCAAAGCCTATGGCGACATCAAGCGCCGTAAAGAGGGGCAGAATTACGATTTACCGAGCTATAACCTGATGTCTACCGAGAATGCGATGTCCCGTTTAACGCGCATGCTGGGGCAATTGCCGCGTAAAGGTATGCATTCGGTATGGACAACGCTGGAGAGCTTTATGCCCGAAGGGGTTACTGACCGTCTGTTCGGACGTTCGGCTATGGCTTCGACATTTACCGCGAGTCTGGAAATGGCAAAGCAGGGCAAATTAGAGATTAAGCAGGATGGCCTGTTCCGTCCGATTTATATGCGGGCGATGCCTGAAGAGGAATTGGAGGCTGCAGAATGAGTGATAACGAAACAAAACGTATCGTTGAGGCGTTACTGTTTGCGTCCGCCGAGCCGCTGACTGCGCGGGACTTGCATGAGCGGGTGAGCGATGATGCGGATGTCGGTGCAGCGTTGATGGCGTTGAAAGGCGAGTATGAAGAGCGCGGCGTCAACCTGATCGAGATGGAAGGACGCTGGGCGTTCCGTACCGCGACCGATCTGGCAGATGTGTTGGCGCTGGAAAAAGAGGTTCACAAAAAGCTGTC
>JAESRE010000045.1 GCA_016764775.1 Alphaproteobacteria bacterium | reverse complement strand
GAAAGAGCCGGGCAAAGATGATGTCACTGGCGAAACGCTGATTCAGCGTGAGGATGACCAGGAGTCCACGGTGCGCAATCGTCTGTCGGTTTATCACGATCAAGCCCTGCCACATTGCATCGCAGGCGCTTTCGAGGTCACCAATGAGCAAATCGAAAAAGCCCGCAGCGATTTCAAAGCCCACCGTTGTAATGACGAAGACACGCTGGCGACGATCAAACGCTGTTACGAAGAAACCGCCGAAGTGATTGACCCGCACACGGCTGTCGGCTTGAGCGGCGCGTTTGCCTATGAAGACGAACTGGACGGCCCGATCGTCACGCTGGCCTGCGCGCATGCGGCCAAATTCCCCGACGCCGTTGAAAAAGCTATCGGCATCCGTCCGGGCTTGCCCGAACGTCTGGATGATTTGTTCGAGCGCGAAGAGCACCTGACACCGCAACCCAATGATCTGGAAACCGTGCAACAATTCGTACGTAAGCATTCAACGGTTCAACAAAAAAGCGCAGCATAATGACAGGCATCAAAACAACTACACTGGATAACGGTGTCCGCGTTATCACCGATACGGTTCCGAGCATGCATTCCGTTGCAGTCGGCATCTGGGTCGGCGTTGGCACACGCCATGAAAATCTTGCGCATAACGGCGTCGCTCATATGGTTGAGCACATGCTGTTCAAAGGCACGAAAAAGCGCAACGCGCTGCAAATCGCCGAAGAAATCGAAAATGTCGGCGGGTCCATGAATGCCTATACCAGCCGCGAAATCACCAGCTATCATATCCACTTGCTTGCCGAAGACTTGCCACTGGGCCTTGAGGTTCTTGGCGATATGTATCTGCATTCAACATTGCCGCAAGACGAGATCGAGCGTGAGCGCGGCGTAATCTTGCAGGAAATCGGCATGTGCAACGACACGCCGGATGAACTGGTCTTCGATATCTATTCCGAAACCGCGTATCCCGAACAAGCGCTCGGCGCACCGATTTTGGGACGCGCACACAATATCGAAGGCATGACGCAGGATGCGATGCGCGAGCATATCGGTAACCTGTACAGAACCGAAAACACGGTTATTTCCGCCGCCGGCGGTGTGCAGCATGAAGATTTTGTTGCACAGGTGCAGGACATTTTTGATGTGCAGCAAAAAGGTAGCGCTTCGGCGGCACCCGATGCGGATTACAAAGGTGGCGAAATACGCCTGCAAAAGGAACTGGAACAAAGCCACTTCATTCTCGGTTTCCGTGGCCTTGGCCGTCTGGATGATGATTTTTATGCTGCGCAAGCCATGTCGACATTATTCGGCAGCGGTATGTCTTCCCGCCTGTTTCAGGAAATACGTGAAAAGCGCGGCCTCGTTTATTCCATCTTCTCCTTCCACAGCGGATATCAGGACGACGGACTGTTCGGTATTTACGCAGGCACAGGCCCTGAAAAGCTCGAAGAGATTATTCCCGTTGTATGCGACGAGGTTTTGAAAGTCGGTCAGGACGTAACCGAAGAAGAGTTGGAGCGCGCCAAGTCGCAACTCAAAGCATCCTTGCTCATGGGCCGTGAATCCATGATGAACCGCGCTGACCAACAGGCAAAGCATTTGTTATTCCGCAACAAGGCATATGACGCCGATGCGCTGGTGGCCAGGATCGATTCAATCGAATTGAAGGACATCGCCCGCGTAGCGGAAACAATTTTTACAACGACGCCGACACTGGCGGCTTTAGGGCCTCTGGAAAAACTGGCCCCGTTCGAGGACATCAAAAATCGACTGGCGGCATAACGCATTATGGTTTGGCAGGCGCTTAAATTCTCGAGTTTAAAAAAACCATCTTTCCCCGCAATTGAATTGAGCGCCGAACGCATCTATATGCGTCCGCCAATGATCGAAGATGCGAAAAGCTGGGCGGAGGTTCGGGGCCGTAATATCAGCCACATACAACCCTTTGATCCGAAATGGCCCGATGACGCGCTGACGCCTGATTTGTTTTTACGCCGTATCTCCCGCCAGTTTTATGAATGGCAACATGACCGTGCGCGGGCGTTTTTGATTTTCGACACTCACACCCATGCGCTGATCGGCGGAATGAACATCAACAACATCTGCCGCGGGGCTGCACAATACGCGTCTTTAGGGTTTTGGATCGATGAAGACTGTCAGGGGCAGGGACTGATGAGGGAAGCGTTGGCACTGACACTGAAATATTGCTTCGAGGATTTAAAGCTGCACCGCGTTCATGCATCCTGCCTGCCTCACAATGAGCGCAGCAAAAAAACATTACATGCTGCAGGATTCAAGAAAGAAGGGTTTGCAGAAAAATATTTGCAAATCAATGGCTTGTGGGAAGACCATGTTCTTTTCGGTTTGCCGAAAGAAAACTGGGTGCAGCAAAATTCCTAGAAGAATTTCGGAATTGCGATCATCATCCACGTGAACTCGCAAAATAAAAGCGCCATAAACACAATCGCCGAACCCATATCTTTGGCATCTTTAGACAGTTCGTGCCTGTCGGTTGAAATACGGTCGATAGCGCGTTCTATAGCGGTATTCATCATCTCGCAGATCAGAACAAGGACGACGGAGCCGAGCAGGACGATTTGTTCGACATTCGTATCCCCGATCCAGAACGCGGTCGGTACCATCAGCGCCGTCAGGTAAATTTCCTGTCTGAACGCTTCCTCCGTGCGGAAGCAGGCCCTAAAGCCTTGTAACGAGTATTTGAATGCGTTGATGATGCGGCGTATGCCCGTGTTCCCTGCTGGTGGTGACATAGCGTAGCGCCCCCTTGTCTAAACCAATCCCTGAAATCAAGCTTCTCACGATTTAACAGGTCTTTCAATAAAAGGGTGTCAGGCCTGTCCGCTTGTATCCGTAGACAAGAGCGCAGGATCAAGACCCATCTTGGTCAATGCCATATTCCATTTGGCTTTGACGTCATCGTTGAACACGATTTCAGGGTCGGGATCGAGCACCAACCATGCATTTTGCTGTAATTCCACCTCCAGCTGCCCTGCGCCCCAGCCTGCATAACCCAGTATAAACAGGGCATTGTCAGGGCCATTGCCGTTAACAACCTCCTGCAAGGCTTCAGTCGTTCCCGTCAGGCTGAAATCGGGAGAGATCCGGATCGTGTCTTTGTTGGTAAATTCCGCAGAATGCAGAAGAAATCCGCGCGATGATTCAACCGGCCCACCGCTCATGACGGGCATTTGCAGAGCCTCTACATTCACTTCAATATCGGAATTTAACCCAAGATTTTCAATGATTTGGCCAAAATTGACGTCGGGCACTTCATAGTTGATGACAAGACCCATCGCGCCCTGTTCGTCATGGACGCAGAGAAAAATAACGGAATGCTGAAAACGCGGATCGCCAATACCCGGCATCGCCAGTAAAAGCTTGCCGGAAAGGTAGGACGCTTCGATTTGGGATGTTTTCTCGCCCATAAGTGTGCCTTTTCACTTGTTTATGCGAATATACATCATATCTTTGAGTGAGAAGAGCGTACAAAAGCCGAGGGCATAATGCGAGTAAAAAACCAAAAATCATTTCTGCGCACTGTAGTTGTGTTTCATGCACTTTTACTGACCTTCCTGCTGGTGATGAGCAATGTTGCACACGCCATGCAGTCCGAATGGGCGGTATCAGATAATGTCAGGGCGCGTTTATTGTCGGGCGTCAAAAGCGTTGGCGAAGACACACAAATTCAGGCGGCCTTGGAAATAGATTTATCCGAAGGCTGGCACACTTACTGGAAACATGCGGGCGACAGCGGCCTGCCCATGCGCTTTAACTGGGAAGATTCACAAAACGTGAAAGCGGTCGAGGTTTCATTCCCCGTCCCTGTTCGTAAAACCGAACTGGATATTCTCACGGTCTATGCTTATGACGGGCGAATTATCCTGCCGATGACGATCGATCTGGAAGCAGCGAATACCAACACAACGCTCGATCTGGAAATACAGCTGATGGTGTGTAACGAAATCTGCATTCCCGACAAGCTGGACGTTTTTCTGGAACTGGATTCAGGTTCGGGCAAGGACGCACCCCAGCTTAAAATCATCGATGCGGCCAAGCGCAAAATTCCCTACAAGCAGGGGGAAAGCGCAACCAATACAGATTTATACATCGACACCATCGTCACCGGTGCGGATGCCATTGTTGTGAATGCCCATATGAATCGCGGCATCGATGACGCTTTGGTTATTGCCCACACCGATGATTTTGCATTGACCACGAAACCGCAATTCGTCCCCGATCCGAATGACGCAAGCAGTGTGATGATCACCGTGCCCAAGCCTGAAGACATCGAAAACATGATGCAGTTTCTGAACGGAAAAACCCTGACATTGGTTTTAAGTGACGGTCGCGAAGCAGTCGAAAAATCGCTTGAATTTTAAAGCGTCTCGTAAATGGCAGCGGTGCGTTGGGCCACGGTTTTGACATCGTATTCGGCCTCGCAATAAATGCGCGCTTCCGTGCCCATAGCTTCACACATATCACGTGACTGCAGCATTTGGACGATCGCCTTTGCCGTGGCGGTTTCGTCCTTCACGGGCACCAGCAACCCTGTCTTTTCATGGATGATGGCTTCCTTGCATCCCGGATGATCGGTCGTGATGATTGGCCGCCCCACCGCCGCTGCTTCCAGCAATACACGCGGCACACCTTCCCCGTAATAGGATGGGTAAACGATCAACGTAGACTGGCTCAGCAATTCGGGCATATTCTCAACCCGCCCCAGCCACTCCACGGGTGAACCCTCCAGCATCGCTTCCATTTCATCCTTGGTGATCGCGGCGGGATTATGTTTTGTCTCCCCGCCTGCAATTTGAAAATCTGCATTCACCTCTTGTGCTGCAATTTTTGCGGCTTCGATAAACACCTTCACGCCCTTGTTATGAACGAGACGCGTCGGCATCAACACAACCGGTCTGGCTTCTTTGGGCAAAGGCTGCACGGCAAACTTTGACGTATCAACACCCGATCCGCGAATAAGCGTGGTGTTTTGTTCTTCGGCAAACTCCATCGCCGTGAACATGATCTGGTCATCTTCGTTTTGAAAAATCAGATGCGGGCGCGCGGCATAAAACACCAGAAAGAACAAAGGCGAGAGCAGGGTACGAATAATGACAGGCTTATGCCCTTCACCGCGAAACAGGTAACCAAGCCCCGCGAGCGTATAGACGCGTTTGATGTCCTTCATGAACAAAGTTGCCAATCCCAGAATGAAAGAATATTTCAGCGTCACAATGTGAACGAGGTCAGGCTGATTGGTCTTGATCGCGTTTCTCAAATCGCGCATCAGGGAGAGCGCCGCCAAAGGGCCGAACTTGTTTTTTGGCCGCGGCAGAGGGTGGATTTTAAAATCGCTGTTTACCGAAGGGGCATCTTCGCACAGTAAACCGATCGTCACGTCCCATCCCAGTTTTCGCGCCGCATTGGCTGTATGGATACGGGTGTCCCAATCACTCTCATCGAATATATAAAGAACAGTACCTGCCATTACATCCACCGTTTGTGCCATGCCTGAAACATCAGCACGGCCCATAACGCTTCACCGTTACGACCTTGCCCGTCCAGATGACGCGTCCATGTATCGCGCACCGTTTTTGCATCCAGATAGCCTTGCTGTTTCAACGATCGTTCATCCAGCAAGTCTTCCGCCCATTCACGCAACGGGCCGCGCAACCAGTCTGCAACGGGAATGGCAAAGCCCTGTTTCGGGCGCTCGAATAATTTTTCGGGAACATGTTTTTTCAAAACCTGCCGCAGCAACCATTTGCCTTTTTGATCACGGATTTTGACGTGCTCGGGCAGGCGCCAGCAATATTCGAATACACGGTGATCAAGCAGCGGCGCACGCGCTTCTAAAGACACCGCCATGCTCGCGCGATCAACTTTGGTCAGGATGTCATTCGGCAGATACCCGACCGTGTCCCACAACATCATCTTTTCGGCGAAAGACAAATCCGCACGCGGCAGCGGTAACACAGGTTCAAAAATATCCTTGTCCGGAACAGGCGCGGGCAACCATTTACAGATCAGGCGTTCATACACTTCTTCTTGCGTATTCAGCGACATGATCCGCGCCGCTTTTTGCAACTTGTATCCGAATTGCGGCTGGCTTGGGCGCAAGCGGTCAAGCGGCCCTTCGGGCAGACGTTGCAATGTTCCTGAAATCCCCGAACGCACAATCTTGGGCATCATCCGCATTGTCTTCCAGATTTTAGGACCCATCGTATGGCGTACATACCCGCCGAGCATTTCATCGCCGCCGTCACCGGACAACGCAACCGTCACATCGCGGCGTGCGAACTCACTGACCAGAAATGTCGGGATCGCGGACATATCCGCAAATGGTTCGTCATACATGTCGGGCAGCTTCGGGATGACATTCAACGCATCCTGTCCCGTGCAGATATGCTCATGGTGATCGGTGCCCAGATGCTGCGCAATGTCCTTCGCATATTGTGCTTCATTATAGGCTTCTTCTTCAAAACCGATGGAATAGGTTTTGACCGCGCTGCCAGCTTGTTTTTGCATCAAGGCCACGACCGCAGAACTGTCAATGCCGCCCGATAAAAACGCACCCAACGGCACATCGGAAATCATGCGGTCAGACACACATGTGGTCAGCAAGCGTTCGAAATCATCGACGATTTTATCTTCATGCTTGTTGACCATGTTGGCTTTGCTGTCATCGACCAGACGCACAGGGTCCCAATAGGCTTTCATTTCATCCAGCAAGTCATCACCGGTCCGCAAAGTCGAAAGGTCGAGGCTCATGCGGTGACCGGCAGGCAGTTGCCAGATATTGTAATAGATTGTCTCCGGCGCCTCGATGTAGTTCATGCGCAAGAACCCTTGCAAGGCATAGGCATTGATTTGTGCTTCGAATTCGGGATGCGCGCGCAGGGCTTTCAACTCCGAACCGAACACCAGATGGTTGCCCGCCCAGCCCACATAAAGTGGCTTCTTACCCAGACGGTCCCGTGCGAAATGCAGAACCTTGTCTTTACGGTCCCACAAGGCAAAGGAAAACATGCCGTTGGTTTTTTGTAAGGCCTGGTTGAGGCCCCACTGCTCGACAGCGGCCAGAAACACTTCCGTATCGCTGCGGCCTTTGAATTTCACACCTTTAGCTTCCAGATCACGGCGCAAATTCTGAAAATTATAAAACTCGCCGTTAAACACAATCACATAGCGTTCCGATGAAGACGTCATCGGTTGTTCACCGTCTTTGGTCAGGTCGATAATGGAAAGGCGTCGATGCGCCAGAACCAGCGGTGTGTCAGGGTCCTGCCATAAATTGCCGCTATCGGGTCCGCGATGGATAATGGTATCGGACATTTTTTGCCCCATAACATGCAACTCGCTGCGCGAAGCAGTGGCCTTCAAAGCAAAAAAACCTGTAAAACCGCACATAAAACTCTATATTTCTTGTTAGACGGTGACTTTAGCCAAAAGAGTTTGGTAAAATGAGTTATACACTAAATCAAGTCATATGAACCAAAAGAGTATGCCTTCATGAATATCGATCTGTTGTTTACGGCGCAAGGCGAAGCAGGCCTGATTTCGAGCGAAAATCTCGTGCAGAAGGTCGCTGGCGTTGTATATGACACCCAAAGCGGGCTTCTGACGCTCGAATATGTAGATATGGACTTTCTGGAGCTGAATATCCCCGTAGAGAGCGACTTTAACGCCACTCTGGATATGTGCCCGCAAATTCACGTTGGCGCCATCAAGGACGGCAATATCGCGCAAGCCTATCAGGTGCCGTTCATGTTTCTGGATGACCCGTACCGCACGGAAGTCTTCAAAAGCGTTAAGCAGACCCCTAACCCTCTGGAAGCATTTAATTATTTCGTAAGAGCGACCATGTTTGGCCAGCCCGTTCACCGCGAGGATTTAAGCGATGACAGCACCATGGGCTGTGTGCTCGGCGATGCTGTTCCTTCATCCCTGCAATTTGCGCCGCATCTGGCCCGCCGCCATCAAATGGAAGTGGCGCCGAAAACCGCACCATCAGGCCCCGGCCCGAGCGCGCCTGGTCTGGGCGGAGGAGGAGGGGGCGGAACCCCTATCGGGCGTATCAACCGTGGCGGCGGCGACAAAACCACTCCCCCGAAAAAAAAATCCGACGATTAGGCTCTTAAACCTCCTTTAAAATGAACTTTTACCCGTCTCACGCGTTTGTGATGACGAGTTTAAAAAAGCAAAAAAGGAGACTACACCCATGAGCAAGTCAGATTTACAAAACGCCTTGAAAGTGGTTTTAGCTGACACATTTGTTCTGTATTTCAAAACCCATGCTTTTCACTGGAACGTGACAGGCCCGCGCTTTACGCAGCTGCACAACCTGTTCGAAGAACAATATACCGAGATTTGGCAGGCGTCGGACGAGATTGCCGAACGCATCCGCACAATCGGGGATTTTACGGGCAACAACCCGCAAGAAATAATGAAGGGTGCAACGCTCGAGCATGTCAGCCAGACACCCGATGCCAATGAAATGGTGAAAATGCTCGCCAATGATAACCGTGAAATCGTCAAATCCCTGCAAAAAGCAGCCAGTGCCGCCGTCGATAACGACGATGCCGCGACGGAAGATTTAATGGTTGAACGTATGCGTATTCATGAAAAGGCTGCATGGATGCTGGAAAGCACAATCGACAAAGCCGCTTAAAGAATTTACCTGCAATACTCACCACAAAATGGCCATGTCTCCCTTTGAGGGAGCATGGTCGTTTTATTGCTGGGCACGTCTGATTTTGCGCCACTTGGCGACATTCGCATTGTGTTCGGACAGGGTCTTGGAAAACACATGCCCGCCTGTCCCGTCGGCCACGAAATACACGTAGTCGTGCTCTTCGGGGTCCAGAACAGCCCTGATTGAAGCTTCGCCGGGATTGGCAATCGGGCCGGGCGGCAATCCTGGATACTTGTAAGTATTATACGGCGAGTCCACGTCCATATCTTTTCTCAACAATCGCCGTCCCAAAGGTCCCATACCGTCATCTTTATGCTTTCCGCCGTTCAACGCGTAAATTACGGTCGGGTCGGTTTGCAATGCGATGCCGCGACGAAGGCGGTTCATAAACACGCCCGCAACGGTGCGGCGTTCTGCGGCGACGGCCGTTTCCTTTTCAACAATCGAGGCGAGCGTTAAAACATCGCCCACGGTTTTGAGCGGCTCAGGCGCAGGCGGGCAGTCACTGTCCAGAAAGTCGGAGAGGGTGGAGCCGGGCTGTTTTTCCAGCAGGATCTGACAAACGGGCAGAAGGACTTTCTCCATCTCTTCTTCCATGCGCTCGATAATGGCGCTACGCGGCTCGTCTTTTTGGAAGTCATAAGTGTTGGGCAGCAAAATACCTTCCGGTGGAATGTCCGTAATTTCACCGGACATATTCTCCGTTTCGTTCAGCAAGCGGATCACTTCAAAGCTCGTCAAACCTTCACGCACCGTGACGCGGCGTCCGACTGTTTTGCCGTCGGCCATCATCTGCATAATCTCATACGCACTCATGCGGGGCTGGATTTCATATTCGCCCGCTTTCAGGAACGTGTGCTGTCCCATCACGGTCGTACCGATCATGAAGATGAACGGGTCTTCGATTAAGCCTTCGCGATACAACTCGCCCGCAATGCGGTTGGCACCGTGCCCGCGTTCGACAACAAACAGCGTCGGTTCTTCGGCAAGACCGTCTTTTGTGAATTGCATCGATCCCCACCAGAAGGCAAGGCCCGCAAGCAATACGGCAATCGTTGAGGAATAGACCAACAGGCCGAGAACAAACTGGCCGGCGGAGAGCTTTTTCTTTTTTCCGTCAGCCATATGTTCTTATACCGCGCGCATCACCACGGATGCATTCGTTCCGCCGAAACCGAAGGAGTTGGACAGAACGGTTTTGATCTCTTTTTCCTTCGCTTCCTTCGGCACAAGGTCGATCCCTGTGCAGTTTTCGGAAGGATTATCGAGGTTCAATGTCGGTGGCATAACGCCTGTTTCCATGGCTTTAAGCGCATAGATCGCCTCAACGGCACCCGCAGCACCCAGCAAGTGGCCGATCGCGGATTTGGTTGAAGACATGGACATTGTATCGAGCGCGTTTGTGAACAAACGTTTCACCGCGCCGAATTCAATACCGTCACCCAATGGTGTGGATGTCCCGTGCGCGTTGATATAATCGATATCCTCGGGGTTTACTTCCGCACGTTTCAATGCGGCCTGCATGGCACGAAAACCGCCGTCGCCATCTTCGGCAGGCGATGTAATATGGTGCGCATCGCCGGACATGCCGTAGCCGATAACTTCACCGTAAATTTTCGCACCGCGTTTTTTGGCGTGCTCGTATTCTTCCAGAACAACAATACCCGCACCTTCACCGATGACGAAACCGTCACGGCCTTGATCCCATGGACGGGATGCATCTTCGGGGGAGTCGTTATAGCCTGTTGAAAGGGCGCGTGCGGCAGCAAAGCCAGCAACGCCCAAGCGGCAAACGGCACCTTCGGCACCGCCGGCAACCATAACATCGGCATCATCCAGCGCGATCAAACGTGCGGCATCACCGATGGCATGTGTACCTGTGGCACACGCCGTAACGACGGAATGGTTCGGGCCTTTATAGCCGTACTTAATCGAGACATGTCCTGATACGAGGTTGATCAAAGCAGCAGGAACGAAGAACGGAGAGATACGGCGTGGGCCGCGCTCGTTCAACAATGTTGAACATCTGTAAATCTCGTCCAGTCCGCCGATACCCGAACCGATCAACACGCCGGTGCGGTTGAAGTCTTCGTCATTCGAAGGCTCCCAGCCTGAATCCTTGATGGCTTCCTGAGCAGCCGCCATACCGTAAACGATAAAGATATCGACCTTGCGTTGCTCTTTCGGCTCCATGAAGACGTCGGGGTTGAACGCGCCGCCCGTAGGATTTTCATCCTCGCTGCGCGGAATGACGCCTGCAATTTGCGAAGTGATATCGGAAACATCGAAATGTTCGATCTTCTTGATACCGCTTTTGCCGTTGGTGATTTCATTCCAGTTGTGGTCTACACCCACGCCAAGCGGGGAAACCATACCCATTCCGGTAATAACCACACGTCTCATATTCTATACTCCTAGATGCAAAGACAGCCGCGCATTGATAACCGCGCGGCTGACATTATTCCGATAAATTAAGCCGTTTATTCGGCGGCGTTGTCTTTGATGAAGTTGATGGCATCACCGACAGTTTGGATCTTCTCGGCGGCATCATCAGGAATTTCAACGCTGAATTCTTCTTCAAACGCCATAACCAGCTCGACTGTGTCGAGAGAGTCAGCGCCCAAGTCATCAATAAAGCTGGCATCTTCTTTTACTTTGTCTTCTTCGACGCCAAGATGCTCAACAACAATCTTTTTCACGCGGTCGGCAATGTCACTCATTGTTTTTCCTTATCTTATTTACTTGTGATGTATTCGTTATGATGTCTTTAACAGCCCCGAACTTTAGCAGCCCGCGCTCCGATTGCAAGACATTTTGTTGAATTAGCACAACCATTTGAGATTCCGAAACTTTTTTAATATTTAGCGTGTGTCTCAATGTGGATAAGGGAGTCGATGATAGCGTCCGCACCCGCATTTTTCAGGGCTTTTGCCTGTTTTTCCGTATCATGCGCGGTACCTACATACCCCAGAACGTGGATGTTGGCTGCCCGCGCCGCCGCCACGCCTGCGGGGCTGTCCTCAATAATCAGTGCGTTTTCGGGTTTGGTTTGCATCTGATCGCAGGCAAACAGGAACAGATCGGGCGCAGGTTTCGGCTTTTCGACCTGAATTTTGGTGAAAATCCGATCTTCGCCGAAATAATCGAACAAATTGGTGACTTGCAGGCTCTTGATCACATTATTCCGCTCGCCGTTCGACCCGACGCACATCTGGTGACGGGTTGAAAGCGTTTTAAGAACCGCATCCGCATGTGGCGCGGCGTCGAAGTCGTGGTTCATCTTTTCATTCGCGATACGGATATAGCGCTCGATAATGTCATCGGGCATTTTCTCGCCGTGATGCTCTTCCAGTGTAAGGCGGATCGTGCTCCAGCTTTGCCCCGTAAACCGCTCCATACAGATCTCGGGCGTGTATTCGGCATAGCCGATCTCGTTCAGCAATTCTGAAGTGATGGAATTGTAAAGATGTTCGCTATCGACGAGTGTCCCGTCGCAATCAAAGATAATCAGATGGTGCATAATCTGCTACACTATATAGGTGGGAAAAAAGGGAGAGGAAATGAAAAACCTTCAAATTTGTCTATTTGCCTGTTTATTTCTGGTCTTTGCAGCGCCCGTCTCGGCACAGGATTTAACGCTCGATGAAGCCTACATGGCCGTTCACAATAAGCAGCGCAAACCGTTCAACCCGCAGCAGACGCAGATTTCGGCCGAAGAGGCCAAATATCTCGATCATTACTTTTATGTTGCCGATCTGGCGATGCGCGCACGGGTCATGACCTTGCGCCATTTTTACGGTCAGGCGCGGGCTATGGATGTTGGCCGCTATAACGCCGAAATCGAGGAAATGATCAAAACCTTCGATATGATCGACACGCCTTCTAAGCTGCGAAAGCCCGAAAGTTTGCTCATTCAGGCGATCCGCGACCAGCAGGATTTCTTCAATGAATGGAGAGCGGCGGAAGGCACATCGAAATTCGAGCAGCTGAAAAACAATTACCGCGGCCACTCGAAAGTGGTCAGCTCACACCGATTGCTGATCATGGCGTACAGCATGTTAAAGCAGCAATACCCCAGAGAGACCGCCGCCAACCAGCAGTCCTTCTATGATCATCTATGCGCGCTTGATTTTATTTAAGGCTTAAATCATTGCCATGCCGCCATTCACATGAATGGTCTGGCCTGTGACATATGCGGCTTCGTCGGATGCAAGGAATACCACGGCTGCGGCGATGTCTTCGGATGACCCCATCTTACCCGCAGGAATAGTCGAATTGATCTTCGCTTTTTGATCATCATTCAAGGCGTCCGTCATCGCGGTGGCAATAAAGCCCGGCGCGACGCAGTTGATCGTGATGCCGCGGCTGGCCACTTCCGCCGCCATCGCTTTACTCCACCCGATCATACCGGCTTTGGAGGCAACATAGTTACACTGGCCGGGGTTACCCGTCACACCCACAACAGATGCGATGTTGATCACGCGACCCGCACGGCGTTTCATCATCCCGCGTTGCAGGGCTTTGGCGAGTTTGAATGTCGACGTCAGGTTCACATCCAGAACAGTCTGCCAGTCTTCATCACTCATGCGCATGGACAAACCGTCGCGCGTCAGACCTGCATTATTCACCAGAATATCGACCTGACCCATTTCCTCTTCGGCGCGTTTGGCCAGTTCATTGGCCGCTTCGCCGGTCGAAAGGTCGGCTGTCAAAACGCTTACACGGTCACCCAGCTCTTTGGCGAGTGCTTCCAGCTTGTCTGTATTACGGCCCGAAATGCCGACATGTGCACCGGCACCGTGCAATGCTTTTGCAATCGCACCGCCAATACCGCCTGTTGCACCTGTGACGAGGGCTGTCTTACCGCTTAAATCAAACATATTTAACCTTTCAGTTTTTCAATCAGTGTCTCGATATCTTCGGGATTTTCAGCATTCATGCAAGTGATCTCTTTATCAATCCGGCGGATCAGTCCACACAACACTTTGCCCGAACCCAGCTCGACCATCTCTTCGACGCCGAGGTCTTTCATGTTCAGCACGGATTCGCGCCAGCGCACCATGCCCGTGACCTGATCGACCAGCAATTTGCGGATCTGGTCGGGGTCTTCGGTCGGTTCTGCTGTGACATTCGCAACGACAGGCACAATCGGTGCTTTCATATCGGTTTCAGCCAGAGCGTCTTTCATCGCATCGGCGGCAGGACCCATAAGCGCGCAGTGGAATGGCGCGGATACAGGCAGGATCACCGCACGTTTCGCACCTTGCTCGCTTGCCAGATCAACTGCACGCGCAACTGCGTCTTTGTGGCCACTGACCACGACCTGACCAACGGAGTTATCATTGGCGGCGGCACAAACCTGATCTTTCGCTGCATCGCTGGCGATCTGTTCGACCTCTTCGAAAGACAGCCCCAAAACGGCGGCCATCGAACCGACACCGACAGGGACGGCTTTTTGCATCGCCTGTCCGCGCAGCTTCAAAAGACGCGCCGCATCGGCAATGGAGAAGGTCTCGGCCGCTGTCAGCGCCGAATATTCACCCAAAGAGTGGCCGGCGACATATTTTATAGCGTCCTTAAAATCGATTCCGCCCTGCTTTTTCAGCACCTGAACAACGGCCATAGAAACGGCCATTAAGGCAGGCTGGGTGTTTTCGGTTAAGTTAAGGTCGTCTTCCGGTCCGTCGAAGATCATTTTCGACAGATTTTGAGAGAGTGATTCGTCGATTTCTCCGAAAACTTCACGGGCCTCGGCAAAAGTGTCATACAATTGTCGGCCCATACCCACAGCCTGTGAGCCTTGTCCGGGAAAGATAAATGCGCGTGTCATGCTGTCTCCAATCCTTTGAAATTAGTTTTATATTAGCGAAACATTCTTAGTTGAATTTTTCAGAAGCTGTAATTTTATATCGCTCCGCACAACAAAAATCGCAATAATAGTTTGCAAATTTTATGCGGTTATGAGATTTTAGACTCCTACTGCACATTTTTATTGAGTTTTTTGTCCGGGATCACAAGTCCTTTTTTGAAATTCCGGGCGCGGCGCTGTGTTGTAGGGTGGGTAAACAAGAATAATTTTTAAACCCGATTACATATATAAGGGAGATATATATTTACATGACGCAGAACATTCATCACCGTATTAAACACCTGTTGGAGGAGACCAACGACGCATTTGAAAGTTGTGCTGGATGCATGAACATTGATTACGCTGCTTTTGCATCTATGCGCTTATCCGAATTTAAAACATTACTCGATAAACCGGACATGACAGGCAATGAATTAAGACGCATTTTGCGTGAAGGCCGACGGTCCCATAAAACAACCGATCCGGAAGGCTGCTGGGCCAGCTTTATCGCCAATCACATCTCCAAAAGCACGAACCAGAACACGCAGGAAGCCCTGGGTTATGGTCTGGACAAGGTTTATAACAAAAAACCTTGATTTATCGCGGCTTTTAAGTCTATATACCCGCATACTTAAAGTACCTCGCTGACCGTATAGTGCGGTCAGCTTGATTATGGCCCTAGTTTCAAGGGCTATAAGGCAACCCAAGAGGAGAAAAATATGCCTGTATATGAAACCGTGTTTTTGGCACGGCAGGACCTGAGTGAAAAACAGGTCAACGAAATCACTGAAAAATATACCGACGTTGTTAAAAAAGACGGCGGTAAAATCCTGAAAACAGAACAATGGGGCCTGCGTACGCTGGCTTACAAAATCAACAAGGCCCGCAAGGCGCACTACGTACTTGTTGAATTTGAAGCACCCGGTACGACAGTAATCGAGCTTGAGCGTTTGCTCCGTCTTGATGAAGATATCATGCGTTCTCTTTCACTCCGTCTGGATGAACCGACTGAAGGTGCGTCCGTGATGATGGGTAAAGACAAAGACCGTGATGACGACCGCAAAGATCGTAAATCAGACAAATCAGACAAGAAGGAGGCCGCATAATGTCACCAGCAGATGTGCCTACAGTAAAACGCCCGTTTTTCCGTCGTAAGAAAACATGTCCTTTCACAGGCCCTAACGCGCCTGCGATTGACTGGAAAGACACAAAAACATTGGGTCGTTACATTTCCGAGCGCGGAAAAATTATTCCTAGCCGTATCACGGCCGTATCCCAGAAAAAACAGCGTGAGCTGGCTAAAGCCATCAAACGCGCACGTTTCATGGGCTTGCTGCCATATGTTCACAACGAGAACGAAGGGCCACGTCACCAGTCACGCGGCGGCCGCTCTTAAGTCTTAAGGAGAATATAATATGTCTACACAAGTCATCCTATTGGAACGCGTGGAAAAGCTCGGTGAGCTTGGCGACGTTGTTAATGTAAAACCGGGTTACGCCCGCAACTTCCTGTTGCCGCAAAAGAAAGCTTTGCGCGCCAACAAGAGTAATGTTGCGTATTTCGAAGCTCAAAAGAAACAGCTTGAAGCCGAGAATGAAAAGCAGAAGAAGGAAGCTGAAAAGACAGCCAAGAAGATTGAAGGTACAATCGTATCCTTGATCCGTGCGGCGTCTGAAAGCGGCCAGCTTTACGGTTCGGTTAACTCCCGTGATATTGCAAACGCTCTGTCTGAAAAAACAGGTGAAGCGGTTACACGTTCACAGGTTAAAGTAAACCAGAACTACAAGCTTATCGGTCTGTTCCCTGTTGATGTTCAACTTCACCCTGAAGTGATCGTTGAAATCACAATCAACATTGCACGTTCCGACGAAGAAGCCGAAACACAAGAGAAAACAGGTAAGGCGCTTATCGCTGATTCTGAAGAGACAGTCGAAGAAGTTATGGCCGAAGCCGAAGCTGAAATCGAAGCGATCGAAGAAGAAGCTCTTGCTGATGTCCTTGAAGAAGGTGCTTTGGAAGCTGAGAAAGAGCGTCAGGCCGAAGCTGCCGAGGAAGCCGCTGAAGAAGCCAAGAAGGCTGAAGAGCGCGCTGCCAAGAAAGCTGAAAAAGACGCTGCCAAAGCTGCTGAAGAAGCTGCCGAGGAAGCCGAAGCCGCTGAAGGTGCTGAAGAAGCACCGGCTGAAGACGTTGCAGAAGAAGACAAAGCCTAATACGCTTTTCTCTATAAGAATCTCAGAAATAAAGCCTGCCGCATTTGCCGCAGGCTTTTTTCATCCCCGATATTCACAGCCCTGCAGCCACACATTTATGGAACTTTTTTTCGCGGCTCAGTATGCTGTCTCTCATGGTTCAAGATATTGCGTTTAAAAACGCCGGTGACGAAAAAACCGGTGACAAGGATTCTCCGACATACCGTATGTTGCCGCATAATAATGATGCGGAACAGGGGCTGCTCGGAACATTACTCATAGACAACCGGACGATTGAAAAAATCGGCGACTTTCTCAAAGCCGATCATTTCTTTGTGCCCGCGCACCGCCGTATATTCGAATCGATCCAAAAACTGATCGACCGCGGACAGAACGCCAGCCCCGTCACATTGAAAAACTATTTCGACGATGACGAAGACCTCAAAGATGTCGGCGGCGCGATGTACCTTGCCGATCTTGCCGCCAATGTTGTGACGGTTATCAACGCGGCTGACTATGCGCGCACGATTTACGAACTGCACCTTCGTCGCCAATTGATTTCTCTGGGTGAAGACGTTGTCAACGAAGCGTACGCCCATGATCTCGATTCCGATGCGCAAAACACAATCGAACATGCCGAAGCCCGCTTGTTCGAGCTCGCCGAAACAGGCGATGTAAAGGGCGGCTTTATCACATTGCGTGATTCTGTTTTGACCGCGATTGAACATGCGGAAAAAGCCTACAAATCCGACGGTCATGTCACGGGCGTAACCTCGGGACTGATTGACGTCGATAAAAAACTCGGCGGATTTCAACCTTCCGACCTTCTTATTCTCGCGGGCCGTCCGTCGATGGGTAAAACGGCGCTGGCCGTAAACTGGGCATTCAATGCGGCGAAAGCATACGCCGAAAGCGGCGGCGCCGAAGGTGGCCGTGTGGCGTTCTTCTCTCTCGAGATGGCGGCCGAACAGCTCGCCGGTCGTATTCTGTCCGAACAATCGGGAATTTCCGGTGATGCCATCCGTAAAGGAAACATCAAACAGGAAGATTTCCGCGCTTTCGTCGAAGCTTCGCAACGCATGTCGCAAGTGCCGCTTTACATTGATGACACGCCAGCCTTGTCGATCAGTGCTGTGCGCACACGCTCCCGTCGCCTGATGCGTCAGCACGGCCTCGACATGATCGTGGTCGACTATTTGCAACTTCTTCGTGGGAACGGCTCCAAACGTGGTCAGGAAAACCGCGTGCAGGAAGTCTCTGAAATTACACAAGGGCTGAAAGCCATTGCCAAGGAATTGAACATTCCTGTTGTTGCGCTTTCCCAGCTTTCACGTCAGGTCGAGCAACGTGAAGATAAACGCCCGCAGCTTTCCGACCTTCGTGAATCAGGATCGATCGAGCAGGACGCGGACGTGGTTATGTTCGTTTATCGTGAGGAATATTACCTGTCACGGACCGAGCCGGAGCCGGGCACCGAAAACCACATGAAGTGGCAGGAATCAATGGAACGTGCGCACAATATCGGTGAATGTATTGTCGCAAAACAAAGACACGGCCCCATCGGGACCGTGAAAATGTTCTTTGATCCGAACCTTACACGGTTCTCTGATCTTGATCCGAACCACATGGCCCATTTCGGGGACGGGTTCGGGGAATAATTCTTTATACGCCGACACCTGCTGTAGGCGGTGTAACTTCGACAGCGAAAGAGTTGTCTCTTGTTGATTCCACTGTCGCTTGCTCCATGATGGCGTCGTAAAGAGCCTTTGGAATTTCGATCCTTGAGAATTCACCGTCAGCACCGAATTCGATTTCGGCAACGTCACCGTCAGCACCTGACTTGAACTCTACGCTTAGATGTCCGGCTTGCCCGTGCTCTACGGCATCCTGAAGTCTTTCTACGCGGACTGCGAACTCTTCACGAACGCTGGCACTTGCATCTGTAAGTACACGGCCGATTTCATTTTTAGAGTCATACGCGCCAAGGGCATCGCCCAATTCTTCATTTTCAAGGACGCTGTCATACTCGCCTTCACCTGTTTCGTTGACGAAGGTGGTCTTCAATCCTTCTACGGCACGTCCAACACCTGGACGTTGGCCGAAGTCGATAGTGCCGGTTTCGCGATCAACCTGGAATGTCAGGCGGCCGTCATTGGCACTGGAAGGAAGTCTGCCATGTTCCATATTATATTCAGCCGCATCGTCGAGAACGTTTTGACGGACTTGCGGATCAATTACATAGCCTTCGGTAAGTTCGTCGATATTGTCCTGATTGAGCTGTGTGACAACCATCTCGCCTTCGACATCGCGGATCAGCATTGCGTGACCTTCGAGAACTGTCAGAATTCCGTTTTCAGGAATATCGGCACCGCGTGCGACTGTGCGGGCTACCGCAGCTTGGGCATCGCGTAAAATGTTGCCGTCAATAACGCGGTCATCGTCTGTCAGTGTGGCGTTCGGGCCCTGAACAACAATGTCTGCGTCAGCATCTGCTGTTGCGGCGGCCGCATCGGCTTCTACCAGATCGCGTGCACGTTCCAGCAATGCCGTTTCAACTTCGCTTGCGCCTTCTAGTTGCGCATCAATCCAACCTGAAACCGTCGCCGCTTCTTCTGCGGAGATACCGTCTTCTGTGTTCACGACGGTAATGTCGTTGTACATCGCTGCACGCATTTCTGTATCAATGCGCTCACCTTCGGTCGCCAGATAGGCTTCCAGTTGTTCGGTTGTTTCAATACCTGCGATTGTCACATCAAAGGCGTTTGTATTCTCTGCGGGGCTTGTAATGCTGATGCTTGCTCCGTCTGCTAACGTTGCATCTGCGTCTACATCGGCGTCAGCAGCGGCCTCCGCTTCGATAGCCGGCAATGTTGCTACATATGTGTCAATGTCCGCCGTCAGATCACCGGTCAATTCAACGCCTCTGGCTTCCAGAAATGCGCGGGCTTCCGGTTCGGCTTCCGTACCGACGGCTGCACGAAGACCGGCCACAACAGATGCGCGCAGGGCTTCATCGGTTTGTAACTTCTCTTCAAGCTCCGTAACGGCTTGTTCTGTGGTCATCGCATTCAATTGCGAGAAATTCTTGCTCAGCATGATGCTCATGCTTGTCGCTGTTCGTACGCCCGGAATGCCGTCAATGGTACTGATCTGTCCCGGCTCTGTGTCGGAACTTCTGATCAACTGGTTCAATTCACCATATCCACCGTCCCTGGCGAAAAGTGCAAAACGCTGTACATCACGAATAGGATCAATTTCGGCTACGCCTTCAACACCGGCGGCCGGTTCTACTCTGGCTGCGGCTGCATCCGGGTCAACCTCTGCATCCGGGTCAACCTCTGCATCCGGATCGGCGGCTTCGGCCTCGTTTTCAGCCATGTAGGCTAAATCCCAGTCCTGATTGATAACTTCCTGTGCACGTCTGAGAACAGTCTCTTCCATGCTGCCGGCTTCAACGGCTTCCAGTTGTGTATTGATTTTGTCCATGGCGGCGCTGGCTTCGTCCATTGAAATACCGTCTGCTGCAGCATCGCCGTAAAGCATGTCCTTGATTTGTGCATCCAGTTCTGCGCCGTTTGCTTCCAGATATGTGGTCAACGCGGTGGCATCATCGATGTTTTCGATGATCAGTCCGAAAGCATGACCGTCTGTTGCCGGTGCGCGCACTGTTACGTTCGGTGTCGGTGCACTTTCCAAAGCTGTGAAAGCATCCATGACCTGTGTGTATTCGGCATGGCTTTCCATCTCGGCCTGTGTCATTGCGTCATATTCGGGAATTTTGACCCAACCGTCGCCGGCTTCATTGAGATCATGGAGAGCCATCGCCATGGCGACAGCGCGGGCTTCGGCTTCGGTCACCTCACCGGTAAATGTACCTGTGGCGGAATCAAATTTGCTAAACGCTTCTATGAATTGTGCCCAAGGCATAGCATCAACATCTTCACCTGCTGCTGCTTCTGTCGGGTTTTGAACCGTCGCATCGTATACGTCTTTAGCCAGTGTCGGTGTAGCAGCTTCTGCATCTGCATCGGCATCGACATCTGCATCGGCCTCAGCTTCGGCAACTTCGGGTTCGGCTGTGATGGCCGCGAATGTTGCGTTACTGTCACGGAAAGTTTCAAAATCTTCTATGGAGGCTGCTTCCCAGTTTTCAAAACTGGCGTTGTTGCCTTCCGGGTGATAGGCGTAAATGGAAATTTGCAGGGCGAGAATCTGCTCTGCTGTCTTACCTTGTATGGCTTCGAGATATTCTGTATTGGGGTCGCTCGAACCGATAATGCGCTGAGCAACTTGTGCTGTATCGTCTTCTTTTATCGCTTCCCAGCGATCTTGTAATTCCGCCATTTTAACACCCTCATAAATATAGTTTTTTTACACATATGCCGTTTTCCGGCTTTTTAGTTACGTTAAATATAGAGGAAAATGATTTAATAAATCGTTAAATGAAGCCTTAAACCCTGATATAAATGCGTTTATGGGTTTATTGACCATAGATTTAAAGGCCGTAAGAGAGAATTATCGCACGCTCAAAGCACTGGCCGACAAGGGGTGTGAAGTCGGCGCCGTCGTGAAGGCCGAATCTTACGGGTTGGGCGCGGCCAAGGTTTCCGACGCTTTATATAAGGAAGGCTGCCGCACATTCTTCATCGCCAAAGCCCATGAGATCGAATCACTCACCGACTTACCGGCCGATACGCGCGTCATTGTCTTAAACGGATATGACCCTGATTACGCCTCTTTATATGCCACACATCAGATGATCCCGACTTTGGGCTCTTTATATGAAGTCGAGGCGTATCAATCGCATCAGGATCTGAAACATAAACCCTGTTTCCTGAAATTCTGTACCGAGATGAATCGCGCAGGTTTGGATAAAGACGAACGCGAAGCCATCCTTGCCGATCCGTCCGTTCTTGAAGGGCTGGATTTAAAAGGACTGATGGCGCACTTTGCCTGCGCGGATGAACCCGAACACCCGATGACCGAAGAACAGTATGAAACATACAGCGCTATCGTGCCCGCGTTCGAAGAGCAATATGACGGGCTGGAACGAAGCCTGTCCAACTCCTTCGGCATGTTTCGAGACGACAAGTATCATTTTGATCTCGCCCGCCCCGGCATGTCCTTATACGGATTGAATCCGACCCCTTACAAAAAAGATAACCCGATGAAGCCTGTTGTTGATTTGAAATTGAGCGTTATCCGCACACGTTTGATTCCTAAAGGCGAATTCACAGGATATGGCGCAACGTACCGTTTCGAAAAAGACACGCCAGTCGCCTTGTTGTCATCAGGATATGCGGATGGAATTTATCGAACCCTGAGCAATAAAGGCAAAGTCTTCTGGAACGGCATTGTTTGCCCGATCCGCGGACGTGTGTCGATGGACATGATCGTTGTCGACCTTTCCGATGTGCCCGAAGCCGATCGTCCGCAAGCGGGTCAGATGATGGAACTGATCGGGCCGCATCAGGACGCCGATGCTTTGGCCGATGTTGCGGGAACAATTGGGTATGAAATCCTGACGTCTCTGGGTGACCGCTATAAACGGATCTATCTCGACTAGCTGCACAGTCTCATATGCGGCGGCAAGTCGGCATCGCTCAACGGGGCGTACTGATCTGTATAGGCGGGTGGTAATCTGAAATCCCACCATTCCTGCGGCAACGGAAATAACGTAATACCCAGCTTGTGCGCGGCTGCATCAAAAGCAT